>JAAZGO010000027.1 GCA_012511175.1 Fastidiosipila sp.
GGCCGGTAACGGATCTTGTAGGGTAGGTCAAAAGCTGAAACATCTCCCAAAGCCCGATCCTGAATGAGCCGATAGATGGTCCGGTGCGAACAGGGGAGTTCGTTTTGGTGGTTGGCCCAGATGGCGTAAGGCGATAAGCCCCGTTTGAGATCGGCCTTGACGGTTTCATTGATGAAAGTGATCTCTTCGGGCAAGTAGGATCGGCCAAGCCGGGCATCCGACAGGAGCTCGAGGTACTCTTGCTGAGCGACACTGGGCATGTACTCGTAGCGGGTCAGCCCGCAGCGGTTCTTTTGTTTGCAGCCATTGCAGACAAAGGGTGCCTTTTGCAGGAGAGGGCAATGCTCCTCCTCAAAGTGAGGACAAAGACTGGAGCAGCCTTCCTTGCAGGATGCACAGGTTTTCTTCTCGCAGTAGAGCCTGCCGCACAGGAGTTTGGCGGAGCAATGGTGGCGATGCTTGCAGGGATTGTAAAGGGTGTTGAAGGCATTCTTCTCAATCCGCCTCCGATGCTTTCTTATCTCTTGGGAGATGGTGGTCGGTGACTTGCCCAGATCTTTGGCGATCTTTCGAAAAGAACAGGCAGCGTCCAGTTTCACTTTGATTTGGACCCTCTCTTCCAGGGTCAGGTGTTGGTGTTTGCTCATGGGAAGCCTCCTTAGGGGAGGCCCGCCTGAGCATGGTTCTTCTCTTGCGACAGTATAAGGTTTTAGGGGAGGAAGATGGCAACTATTGCCAGATTAAACGAGACAGTCGCTTTGCCAGAGTAAGCTGGACGTTTTTTTTGTCTCACTGTCCAGCTTACATTGTCATTTATCTTTCACCCGGCGAAGGTGATTAAGTATTTTACAAAAAGGCGGGCCTGATGTATCATATTTTCGGTTTCCGGAGCATGCGGGTGTAGTTTAGTGGTAGAACATCAGCCTTCCAAGCTGATCGTGAGAGTTCGATTCTCTTCACCCGCTCCACAAATCCGGGAACCGATACGGGCATATAGCTCAGCTGGATAGAGCAACAGCCTTCTAAGCTGTGGGTCGCAGGTTCGAGTCCTGCTATGCTCGCCAGATTACGACCATCTGATGGGTTTTGGCCAAGCCCTCAGATGGTTTTTCCTTGAGGGGCACGCGCTTGACGCCTATTTCAATCCGTGTGAGAATCGACCATAGAAGGGAGCCGACATGAGCCAGGCCTACGATAATACAAGTATCTCACAGTTGAAAGGGCCTGATCGGGTCAGGTTGCGCCCCGGGGTCATCTTCGGATCGGACGACCTGAGGGGGTGCCAGCAGTCCTTTTTTGAAATTCTCTCCAATTCCATCGACGAGGCGCGCGAGGGACATGGACGGGTTATTACGGTCAAACGTTTCCCGGATCACTCCATCGAGGTGACTGACCGCGGACGGGGAATACCGCTCGATTTCAACCCGGTCGAAAACCGTTTCAACTGGGAGCTGGTCTATTGCGAACTTTATGCTGGCGGGAAATACAAGACCAATCTGGGTGAAAATTACGAATACAGCCTGGGTTTGAATGGACTGGGAGCTTGCGCCACCCAGTACGCATCCAGATGGTTTGACGTCGCAGTGACCCGTGACGGCTTTCTTTATGAGCTGCATTTTGAAAAGGGCCATAACATCGGCGGGCTTAAAAAAACGCCTGTCAAAACCGGTGTGACCGGCACCATCCAGCGCTGGATGCCCGACGACGACATCTTCACGGAGATTGCCATTCCCTCGGACTACTTTCACTCCACACTCAAACAGCAGGCCGTGATCAACAAAGGGGTCACCTTTGAGTTCATCGACGAACTTGAGAATACCAAAACCCTTTACGAGTATCCAGATGGAATCCTGGGCCTGGTCAGAGAGATGAACGTCGACGGCATCACGGAGCCGGCCTTCTTTTCAGGTGAAGGCAGCGGCCGGGATCGGGAGGACAGGCAGGACTATACCGTTAAATGCGACGTGGCCTTCGCCTTCAACAACCATACCCGCGAGGGCCGTTACTACCACAACTCCTCCTGGCTCGAATACGGCGGATCGCCTGACAGGGCTGTGCGGTCAGCCTTTGTCTCCGCCTTTGACAATTTTCTGAAAAACGAGGGCAAATACAGAGCCAATGAATCAAAGATTAACTTCGGGGATATCGAAGAAAGTCTCATCCTGCTAACCAGCTCCTTTTCCACGGTAACCAGCTATGAAAACCAGACCAAGCGGTCGATCAATAACCGCTTTATCCAGCGTTTCATGACCGACCTGATCCGCTCAAGACTGGATATCTGGTTCATCGAACATCGTGAAGAGGGCTTGAGAGCAGCCGATCAGGTTCTTTTAAACCGCAGGAGCCGTGAAAGAGCGGAGAAAACGAGACTGGCCGTCAAGCGCGACCTCATGCAGCAGATCGACCTGTCCAACCGGGTCAAGATGTTTGTCGATTGCCGGACTCAGGATACCAGCCGCCGGGAACTCTATATCGTGGAGGGCAATTCAGCTCTGGGTTCCGTCAAGATGGCCAGGGACGCGGAGTTTCAGGCCGTCATTCCCGTCAGGGGCAAGATCCTCAACTGCCTCAAGGCCGATTACAATGCCATCTTTAAGAATGACATCATCATGGATCTGATCAAGATTCTGGGATGCGGTGTTGATATTCCCCGGAAATACAGCAAGGATATACCGCCCTTTGACATGGACCGGCTGCGCTGGAGCAAGGTGATTATCTGCACTGACGCCGATGTGGATGGCTTTCAGATCCGGACCTTGATCATGGCCATGTTCTACCGGCTGACGCCTGAATTAATCAGGCAGAAGAGAATTTTCATCGCCGAGTCGCCCCTCTACGAGATCAGCCACCGGACCAGGCGCTTGGAAAGCACCTATTTTGCCTACTCCGATCAGGAAAAGAATGAAATCCTGGCAAAGCTGGGCGACGGGAGTGTCCATATCCAGCGCTCGAAAGGTTTGGGTGAAAATGAACCGGGCATGATGTGGAATACCACCATGAACCCGGATACCCGCAGGCTGATTGCCGTCCTGCCTGAAGACGAGGAGATCATGCGTGACAGCTTTGATCTTCTGCTGGGAGACGACATACCGGGCCGGCGCCAGCATATTGAAGCGAACGGCCATCTTTACATGGAGATGCTGGATGTCGGCTGAAGATCAGGCAGCTCATCAATCAGATAAGCGGGAAGAGAGAAGAAAAGACCCCATGGCTAAGGCAATCGAAAAGAAAATATCCGACACCCTGTTTGAAAATTACATGCCTTATGCCATGAGTGTCATCGTGTCGCGGGCGATCCCCGAGATTGACGGGTTCAAGCCCGCCCACCGCAAACTGCTTTACACCATGCACCAGATGAAGCTGCTCGGTGGGGCCAGGGCCAAGTCCGCCGACGTAGTAGGTCAGACCATGAAACTGAATCCGCACGGTGACCAGGCCATCTATGAGACCCTGGTGCGCCTGACCCGCGGCAATGGATCCCTGCTCCA
This sequence comes from Fastidiosipila sp., assembly GCA_012511175.1. Taxonomy (NCBI): domain Bacteria; kingdom Bacillati; phylum Bacillota; class Clostridia; order Eubacteriales; family Oscillospiraceae; genus Fastidiosipila; species Fastidiosipila sp. The sequence goes on from JAAZGO010000027.1 coordinate 3,489, forward strand.
TCCCTGGATTGACTCCAAGGGCAATTTCGGTAGTGTATCATCGCGCGATATGCAATACGCCGCCGCCCGCTACACAGAGGTCAGACTTGATCCCCTTTGCGAGACCATTCTCTCCGGCCTGGACAAGGACGCAGTCGATTTTACCGACAATTATTCCGGGACCATGAAGGAACCGGTCCTCCTGCCGGCTGTCTTCCCGGCCATCCTGGTCAACAACAACCAGGGAATCGCGGTTGGCATGGCCAGCAATATTTGCTCCTTCAATCTGAAAGAAGTCTGCGAAACGACCATTGCTTTCATCCGCGACCCGGAAGCCGATCTGATGGACACCCTGCCCGCGCCGGACTTTTCAACCGGTGCCTACCTGATTTATGACCGTGAAGAAATGAGCGAGATTTACAGGACGGGGCGGGGATCTTTCCAGCTTAGGGCCACAGCCGATGTGAACCGCAAACAGAACCGGATTGAATTCCGTGAGATCCCCTATACGACTACCATCGAGACCATCATCGACGACATTGCGGACGGGATCAAAAAGGGCAAGCTTCGGGACATTGTTTCTGTCCGTGATGAGACGGACTTGAATGGTCTTTGCATCGCTGTTGATTACAAGCCGTCAGCCGATCCCGATCTTGTCGTCCACCAGCTCTTCGCGGCCACTTCCCTGCAAAATCCCTTCTCCTGCAATTTCAACGTCCTGATCGGCAACAGGCCGCGCTTGCTGGGTGTGCGGGAACTCCTACTGGAGTGGGTGGAATGGCGGAGCGGCTGCATCCGCCGCGAAACCGCTTTTGAAGCCGCCAAAAAGCGGCAAGTGCTCCACCTTCTTCGGGGTTTGGAAAAGATCCTTCTTGATATCGACAAGGCCATCGCGGTGATCAGGCTGACGGAAACGGAACAAGAGGTGGTTCCCCGCCTGATGACGGCCTTCGATATTGATGAAGTACAGGCGGAGCACGTGGCGGAGATCAGGCTGCGTCACCTCAACCGTGAGTACATTATGAAGCGTATCAAGGACATCGAAGCGCTGGAAAACGAGATTGGCGAACTGGACAGGCTGGCAAAAAGCCGGGCCAGGATCCGGGATAAAATTATCCGGCAGCTGAAGGATGTGGCCAAACGTTATGGCCAGGAGAGGAAAACGCGTTTGATCGCGCCTGAGGAAATTGAGGTTCCGGAAGAAGAGGAGCTGATTCCATCCTATAACACACGTCTTTTCCTGACGGAGGAGGGTTATTTCAAAAAATTGCCCGCAACGTCGCTGCGCGGCAATTTCGAGATAAGGGTCAAAGAGGGGGATCGGCTGATCCAGCAGCTGGATTCCAGCAACCATGCGGAACTCTTGTTTTTTACCGACAAGGCCCAGGTCTACAAGATGCTGGCCTGGGAAATTGAGGATCACCGCCCGTCACTTCTGGGAGAATACACGCCTAACTTGCTTGAGCTTGACGAGGGAGAGCGCGTTATCTTCATCCATTCGTCAACTGAACCATTCACCGGCGAGTTTTTGATGTTTTTCAAAAACGGCAAAGGGGTGAGGATCGACGCCTCCCATTACGAGACCAAGCAAAGACGGAAAAAACTGATCAATGCCTACGACGATTCGTCACCTCTGATCGGCATGGCCTATCTGCCGGAAGGCAGTGACCGATTTTTTGCCATTCGCTCGAAAAAGAATAAACTGCTCTACTTCAAGGCCTCCCAGGTCGTGAAAAAGGCCACGCGAACTGCGCAGGGTGCCATGGTTCTCCGCTCGAAAAATGACTGGTTGACGGCCCTTTATGAGGAGGACGAATTGACCTTCATCCGTGATCTTGATTATTACCGCATCCAGAAGATTCCGACAGCAGGGCGGTACATAAGGGAAGAAACCCTCGACGACAGACAGCTTGTCCTCGATCCGGCAGAATAAAGAAAATGAATACGCCGCTTCTGGAAAGAACCGGAAAACGCCGCATACCGCGTAAATATCTGATCGGGATCGCCACGGCTCTTGTTCTGGCCCTGGCCGCCGGGCTGGCGCTTCCGGTCTTTATTAGAGCGCGGCTGCCCTACGACGCAAAAGATTACGAGCGGGCCCGGGAAGCAGGAGATGATGACAGGATCCTGGAGATTTATCACGCCCTGCGCCAAGCGCGATCTGCGTTTCCCGACAAAAAACAAAGCGACCGCATCAAGGCGCTGGATCTGGAGGCAGCCGCTGTCATTAAAAAAATCGAGCAGGATGCGGGCCAAAAAAGCCGCCTCCTTATTTCCTCTGCCAAAACCGGCGGACGGCTGAGCGATGATGACATCAATTGGATGGAGCTTTTCGCGCCGGTTGCAGGCCGGGAAATGACCGGAGCGTCGGAAGAAACAATTGAACAGTACCTGAGCGGCAAAATGGCGGAAGAGGATTTTAGGCGTTTTATAGGGGAGATGATCCGGATTCCCCTTCTGTCGCGTGAATTCCAAGCCATCGAGAAGGGCATTGAGACAGTTAACCTGATTAAGGAATTACTGGGCAAGGCAGAAACGGCCCGGGTGTCGGAGGACTACAACGAAGAAATCAAGATCATTCAGAAAATTTTGTCGGATGCTGATCTGTCAGGTCTTGAGTCTGTATCCGCTTATCTTTCGCACCGTCATGATCGCGCCTGGCAGGATTTTTACAGGGAGCAGATTGTACTGATCCGCCAGGAAATGGCGCACCGGAAAACCTATGACGCCTCCATCCGTATCAATCGCCTGCTGAATCGATTTTCCGAGGATCCGGAACTCCTGTCTTTCAAAAGAGATTGTGATGAATGTAACCCGGAATCCGTCGTGACCTGGTGGGATCCGGTGGAGCACCTTGCGGTCAAGCCTCTGATTGCCGATCCCGGCCGGGCTTTTGACGGTGACCGCTACCAGGCGGCGGCGGATCAGAATCTGCTTTTGGGGGTGGAATTTGAAAGGACCCTGGAGCAGCTCTATGAAAGAAATTACGTTCTTGTCGATAGCCGATCCTTTGCTACCAGGGAGGGAACCTTGCGCAGTATGCCCTGTCCCGCGGGAAAGAAACCGATCGTCCTCGTTCTGGAAGACTTCTATTCTTCTTTTCCGCGCGCGGAAAGCGGCGTGGCCTGGCGGCTGGATCTGAACAGCCGGGGACAGGTGGAAGGAGTTCTTCTCGATCGCGACGGGAGCGAAAAATTCGACCGGTCCTTCACGGCCATCGGCATCTTGGAAGCATTTATTGAGAGGCATCCGGACTTTTCATTTAACGGCGCTACAGGCGTTATCGCCCTGGTTGGGCAAAACGGAATTTTCGGCTATCCGGTGGCAGACGTCCAGGACCTGGCCCGGCAAAGGGGAGGGGCCGACATGGGAGTTGATCTTCCCCCCTTGCCGCGAACTGACTTTTCCGCCAACAGGGAGAAGGTCAGGGCCATTGTATCCGCGCTGGAATCTCGTAACTGGAAAATCGCAAGCGGCACCTACAATCGTCTGTCTCTTCCATTTGTTACCGTGGAGGAAATCAGACAGGATATCACCATGACTGAAATGTGGGTGGAACCCTACACGGGAAAACTGTCCGCTCTTTACTGCCCCTTCGGCGACCACATTGAGGCTGATCCGGATAAAACAAAAATCTACACGGAATCCGGCTACATGCTCCAGAGCGGCTACGGAGCCTGGCCCTATTGGCATGGCGGCGACGGCTACGTTTACGTGTCCAGAACCTTCCTTTCAGGTGCAGGCCTGCGGCAACCCCGAACGGTAAATCTGGAACGCTTTTTGGATGCCGGTCAGGTCATGGACCGGGAGTCCAGACCTTTGGGGAACAGGTGATTTCAGCTCTCTTCCGGGGCCAGCCCGGTGTAGTTTTCCCGCAGAGCGTGCCAGCGCGTCTTGCCGCCCAGGCGGATAAGGAGCCATTCAAGCGGACGTTTCAGGCGGACTGTGATGATTTCCTGCCGGGATCGCCTGTCAGTCAGGATGACCGGGATACCGGCCTTTCTGGCTGACCAGACGTCAGTCAGGAGCTGGTCGCCAATCATGATGGTGTGTTGAGGCAGGCAGGCGCGTTCTTCAAGTGCCAGGCAGATGGCTTCAATCTGCGGTTTTTTGGCCTTGGCGATAAACTCGATCCCCAGCGAATCGGCGAAGGCCCGGGCACGTTTCCTGGGTGCATTGGAGGCAACGACCGGGGTCAGACCGGCATCCTGCATTCTCCTGATGACCCGGACCGCGTGATCATCGCCTGCCTGGCTGCCGTGGCGGACAAGCGTATTGTCGATGTCAACCAGGGCGAGGCGGAAACCCCATGAAACAAGTCTGGCGAAATCGATGGCAAGCGGAGAGCCCACAATCAGATCAGGGAAAAACAGTGACCGGATCCGGCATGACAGGGTGAGGCCACGCTCCGGGCTCTGTTCTTTTTCTTTGCTCTTGTTATCAACCAACATAAGTACTCCGGCAGAAAAATCCGGCCCGGCATGACCGCATGCTGACATTTACGATACTCCAAGATGGCCCTTGCCTCAACCGTCCGTGCGCAGAAGATTCGGTTGCGGCTGTTCCTTGTTTCCCGTAAAATGACTTCATGACATGCATAAGACAGGTCGCTGGAGGTTAAGATGATCAGTGCAGGGGATTTTCGCAATGGAACGGGATTTGTCCTGGACGGCCAGCCGTGCCAGGTCATCGAGTTTCAGCATGTCAAGCCTGGAAAGGGTTCAGCCTTTGTCCGCGTCAAGTTTAAAAATCTGCAGACCGGCAGTGTGGTGCAAAAGAGCTTCAACCCCTCGGATAAGTATGAGCCGGTTCATCTGGAAAACAGGGACATGGCCTATATCTATCAGGACGGCGACCTCTTCTATTTCATGGATCAGTCGACCTATGACCAGATACCGATTGGGCGCGACAAGCTGGAACATGCCCTGCCTTATCTCAAGGAGGGGATGATCGTCCGCATCGTTTCATGGGACGGCCAAATCCTTGAAGTGGAAATGCCCAATACCGTCGAGCTGGAGATCGTTGAATGTGAACCGGCTGTCCGTGGCGATACAGCGCAAAGCGCGACCAAGAATGCGATTCTGGAAACAGGTGCAGTTATTCGTGTCCCGCTCTTTGTCAACCAGAACGAAATCGTTCGCATCGATACGCGGACGGGAGAATATCTGGAGCGGGCCTGATCATGGAAAGCGACGGCCGGCAGTTCTCAATCAAGGGTGAGCGAACCATGTCACAAGGGTTCATCGCCCAATACGCCGCAGAAGCGGCGCTCCATACGGCCGGCGTCAGCGGCTTGAATACGGGAATCGCTTCAGGCTTGAAGGAGGCCATTGGGCTGGTGCCCGAAGGCCGCGGAGTTCGCGTTTCCTTCCGGGGCGAGGAATCGGACGACGTTGTCATTACGGTCTACCTGGATGTCCTTTACGGCTATGTCATGCCTGAAGTGGCCTGGTCGGTTCAGGAAGGTGTCAAGCGGGACGTTGAACGGTTCACGGGTCTGAATGTCGATGCGGTCCATGTCCACGTTGTCCGGGTCACGGAGGACGCGACGGCGCCGCGGGAGGATGTTCCCGCTGAAGAAAAGCAGGAGGACTACCTATGAGCCCTTGGGCCAGGATTATTTTAATTGTATTCTCTTTTCTCTTGTCGGTCTTTTTCCTGATCAGTCTTTTGATGATTATCAGCACCGATATCCTGACCGGAATGATCACCCTCATACTCGATGTGGCACAAAAGCAGCCGGCCAGAACCATCGCGGCCGTGGCCGGCCTGGTCGGTTTTCTGGTCTCTGTCATCGCGCTGATCGTTTCCATCATGGCGGGGCGTCTTCGTAAAACCAGAATCCGGACCAATGAGATCGGGCACATTGAAATTGGTGTTGAAGCCATCGAAAACATCGCCCTCAACGCTGCCAAAATTTCCCAGTCGGGTGTCAAGACCGCCAAGGCGCGCGTATCACCGGCCAAGGGAGGCAGACTGTCGGTCCGGATGATCATCCAGGCCTTCTCGGATGTCGAGATCCCCATGATGATGGCGCGGGTCCAGGAACGCGTCAAGAAGGATATCGAAAAATATACGGGCGTTGAAGTCGACAGTGTTGAAGTCCGTGTCAGCCGGGTGGAAACGGTTGCCCCGAGGGTGGAGCGGTAACTTATGCATACAAATGACCCATCCGGCAAACCCGACAGGGGTGGACGCCCCCCCTTGTCTTCCGGCATCATCGGTGCCCTGATTATGTTCGCAGTTGCCCTTCTGTGGATTCTGTTTGGTTTCTGGAGGCTCTTGTTCATTTTCCTGCTTACGCTCGCAGGTTATTATGTCGGATTCCGCTATTTTCGCGATCGGGATGCCATCCGGAAACTGATTGACCGGATTCTTCCGCCCGGCATGTTCCGCTAGGAAAGGATCACTGTATGAGCCGGCACACGGCGCGGGAGAAAGCCTTGAAGTTTCTCTACCAGCTTGAGGTCAGGCCTGGAGGCCGGGAAGATCAGCTGGAAGGTTTTCTCCGTATCGAACCCATTAATGACAGAACGGACCGCGCCTATTTTGACCGCCTGATCCAGGGGGTGGAAAATTGCCGGGATGCCATTGATTCCATTATCGCGGCCTATTTGCGAGGCTGGACCATGGACCGGCAGCTGCTGATTGATCTTTCCATCTTGAGAATTGCGGTCTTCGAGCTCCTGTTCGACACAGAAATTCCTGCCGAAATCGCCATTTCGGAAGCCGTCATCTTTGCCAACGAATACGGGACCGATCAATCACGGTCTTTCATCAATGCGGTGCTGGGAAGCATTGAAAAAAAAGAAAAGAGACCTGGTCAAACGAGTGAGATCACGGAGGACTGCCCCTGATGGACCAGGTCTTCACCGTAACCGGACTCAACCGCGCAGTCAACGACCGGCTGTCCAAGGATCCTGAACTCGGCAAGGTCAGGGTGCGGGGAGAGATATCGGGCCTGAAAAAGTACCCTTCAGGCCATATCTATTTCACCCTGAAGGACGAATATGCCTCCGTGTCCTGTGTCCTCTTCAGGCAATCGGTTGGGAATGCCCCCGCGGGGATGGGGGACGGCATGCAGGTTCTCCTGCTCGCCCGAACCAACCTTTACGACAAGAGCGGCAGGTTTCAATTGATTGTCGACAGTGCCCAGGAGGAAGGCGTCGGTGACCTTTACCGCCGCTTTCTTGAATTGAAAGACAGCCTGGCCCGCCAGGGCCTCTTTGATGAGAAGAATAAAAAACCCATCCCTTTCATTCCCCGCCGTGTCGTGGCCATTACCTCGGAAGCGGGCGCTGTGATCCGCGATATCATTCATGTCCTGCGCAGACGCTTTCCAGGAATCGGCCTGATTCTAATTCCGGTTCCGGTCCAGGGGGCTGGGGCCGAACGGGAGATCGCCGCGGCCATCGAGATTGCCAATCGTCTCTCCCTGGGCGATGTCATCATCGTCGGGCGTGGCGGCGGTTCCCAGGAGGACCTGCAGCCTTTCAACGAGGAAGTGACGGCCCGGGCAATCGCGGCGTCTTCCATTCCTGTCATTTCGGCCGTCGGCCACGAAACCGACTATACCATCGCCGATTTTGCTTCTGACCTTCGGGCTCCGACGCCTTCAGCGGCAGCCGAGCTGGCTGTTCCGGTCAAGGGAGATGTCCTGCTGAAATTGGATCAGTTGGCGGGTACCATGGAACAGGCCCTGGCAGCAAGGATTGAATCGCATCTCAGGCGGGTCGATGAACTGTCAAGACGACCCGTTCTTGTTCATCCCGCAGCCATTATCGATCGCCACCAGGCCAGGGTAGAACTGCTTGGCCACCGCTTGTTTTTTAACTGGGGCAGGTTGGAAGATGCGGAGAGAGCCGGGGTCAGGAACCTTTCAGACAGGCTGAAAATCGCGGCGGAAAAAAAGATTGACCAGGCAAGCCATCGCTTTGAAAAGTCGGCCAGGGCGCTTCAGGCTCTTTCACCGCTGGAAGTTCTGTCACGCGGCTATGCGCTGGTGACGGATGATCAGGGGCGCACCGTGACGACAGCATCACAGCTCGGCAAAGGCGATGCATTGGATCTGATCTTCAAGGATGGACAGGTGGGCTGTGAGGTCACAGAACCTCTAAACTGAGCCTGGAAAAAACGATCGAGGAGCATGATCAATGGATAAAGAAAATCTGATAACGGACCCAACCATGACCTATGAGAGGGCGATACACCGCCTGGAGGAAATTGTTACCCTGCTGGAGCGGGGGGAATCCTCCCTGGACGATGCCATGGCGCTTTTTCGTGAGGGTATCGCTTTATCATCCTTTTGCACCGGCAAACTGCGTGACATGAAAGAGGAAATGGTCAAACTTGTCGATGCGGAAGGCGGGATTGCCCCTATCAGTGAACTTGAATGAGGGGCGGTGCCGTGAAAGACCTTGAAGGAGAGGCTGGATGGCTGATCCGGCTGGAAAGACTCCTCGAAAAAGAATTGACCCCCAGGGCAACCGGTTCCGGTCCTGTATGGGAAGCTGCCCGCTACAGTCTGCTTGGCGGGGGAAAACGGATCAGGCCCCGCTTGCTCCTGGCTGCGGCCAGCCTCCCGGGATCACTTCCGCCGCAGGTCCTGCCCTTTGCGGGAGCCCTCGAGATGGTCCATACTTACTCACTTATCCACGACGATCTTCCTTCCATGGATAATGACGATTACCGGAGAGGGCGCCCCGCCTGCCACAAGGTCTACGGGGAGGCGAGGGCCATTCTGGCGGGTGACCTGCTTCTTAACAGAGCTTTTGAACTGATGATACGGGTATGCCGGGAAAAACCGGATGCCGGTGCTCTCCGGGCCATGGAGATCCTGGGCCGGGCAGCAGGAGGGGAGGGGATGATCCTGGGCCAGGACCTGGACCTGGCCCTGGAAAATAAGCCGGCCGACAGCATCGATATCTCCGAAGTGCTCCAGGTGTCAGAGCTGAAAACCTCCCGCTTGATCCGTGCAGCACTGCTGATGGGCGGCGCGCTTGCCGGCGTGGCCGACAGTGTGATGGAAGAGCTTGCCATTGCGGGTACAGCAGGAGGGATTGCCTTCCAGATCAAGGACGATATTCTTGATTCCGTCTCAAACCGTGATACACTGGGCAAGACGCCCGGAAAGGACCAGCTGGCCGGCAAAAAAACCTGGGTTACCATGGCCGGCCTGGAAGGCGCGTATTTGCTTCTCGGCCAAAGGGCAGGAGAAGTCGCCGGGGCCCTGGACCGGCTCCGGGCTATGGGGTTTGAAATCGCTCCCCTTGAAAATCTGATGCGAAGTTTGATTGAAAGGAAGCAATAATTGGATGGACTATCCGGTTCTGGAGTCTCTTCAGGGTACCGCTGATTTACAGGCACTGACCGCCGAGCAGAAAGCCAGGCTGGCGGAAGAACTTCGCTCGCTCATCATTGAAACTGTATCCAAAAACGGAGGCCATCTGGCGGCCAACCTGGGAGTCATCGAATTGACCATTGCCCTCCTGGCAGCCGGACATTACCCCCAGGATTCGATTATCTTCGATGTTGGACACCAAAGCTACGCCTGGAAAATTCTGACAGACCGGCGCGATACCTTTTCCACCATTCGCCTCAAGGGCGGCCTGTCAGGATTTCCCAAAAGACAGGAAAGTGTCTATGATTCCTTCAATACGGGTCACAGCAGCACCTCGATATCCGCTGCCCTGGGCATTGCGCGTGCCAAACGGGCCAAAGGAAATCTGAGCAAGACCATTGCCTTGATCGGCGACGGCTCGCTTGGCGGCGGCATGGCGCTCGAAGCAATGTCGGACGCGGGACAAAGCGGTGAAAATCTGCTTGTCGTGCTCAATGACAACACCATGTGCATTGACCGGGCAGTCGGCGGCATCGCACGTCATCTGGAATCCCTGCGCATCAGTCAGCGTTATATCAGGCTTAAAACCGCCTGGGAAGCGCGTCTGTTGAAAATTCCGCTTATGGGCCTGATCCTGGTCCAGATGATTGCGAGAAGCAAGCGCCGCTGGCGTTCCTGGGGGAGAGAATCCGGTGCCATCTTTGAACAACTTGGCTTCCGCTATTACGGCCCGGTCGACGGCCACAACGTGGCTGATCTGGAGCGTCATCTTCGCGCCCTCCGCCTGGTCCGCGGCCCCGTACTCCTCCATGTGGTGACGGTCAAGGGCAAGGGGTACTGCTATGCCGAGAATGAACCGGAAGTTTTTCACGGCGTGCCATCTTTTGATCTTGACAATGGCCATATACCGGAAAATGGAGAACAGGACAAAACTTTTTCGGAACTCTTCGGGGAAATCCTTGTCGAGCTGGCCCGCCACGATAAGGAAATCGTTGCGGTGACCGCAGCCATGGCACAAGGAACCGGCCTGGTCCCCTTCAGTCATTCCTTTCCTGAAAGGTTTTTTGATGTGGGCATCGCCGAACAGCACGCACTGACCATGGCCGCGGGCATGGCCGCAGGAGGGCTGCGCCCTTACGTGGCCCTTTACAGCACCTTCCTGCAACGAGCTGTGGATCAGCTCATCCACGATGTCTGCCTGCAAAATCTTCCGCTTGTGCTGGTGGTCGACCGGGCGGGTCTTGTCGGGGGAGACGGGGAGACACATCAAGGACTCTATGACCTGGCCATCGCCCTGCCCCTGCCGAATCTGACGGTGCTGGCTCCCGCTTCAGCCGCTGATCTCCGGGCCTCGCTCATCGGTGCGCGCCACCACGATGGCCCTGTCCTGATCCGCTATCCGCACGACCTCGCAGGCAAGCGGGACTACGGCTGCTATCCCAGCGATCCGGATCAGATTGAGCTTTCTCATTTACAGACGCTGCGGCAGGTTGCGGCAGGAAGCGACCTGACCGTTGTTGCGCTTGGTACAAGCATCCGGGAGGCGGAGCGGGCGGTTGAGGATTTGAAGGCCAGTGATCCTGGATTTTCCGTCGACCTCTTTTCTTGCATTTGCGCGTCTCCGTTTGATTATGAAAGTATGCTAAAATCTATACATAAAACAGGCAGATTGCTCTTGATCGAAGAAGGCATTGAAAATGGCGGCTTTGGTTCCTGTATTTCGGCCAAGGCAGTTACTCAAGTGCCTGGCCTGTTGGTAAATTATGCAGGGGTCAGCACCCCGACTGCCCTTCAGGCGACGCGTCAGGAACTCATGGTTCAAGTCTCGCTCGACGCGGAAAGCCTTGAAGAGAGGATGCGCAAAATGCTTCAGGAAAGGTGAGAAAGGTGCGGATCGCGCTTTATCCCAATTCAGACAGGGACCCGGGTTTCGGAGTGACACGCCGGCTCATTGCCACCATCAAGGGACTGGGCTCGACGGCTGTTATTGAACCGGCCATGGTTCCTGATCTTGAAGGAGAGGACTTGGTCCGCGATTCCTATACAAGCTGTGACCTGATGATTTGTCTGGGCGGGGACGGCACTTTCCTATCTGCCGCCCACCATGAAAGCTCGAGGGATCTGGCGAAAACCGGGGTTAATCTGGGAAGCGTCGGTTTTTTGCAGGAAATCGATCCGGACCGCATGGAAGAAGCCCTTGCACGTCTTGTTGAAGGCGATTATGAAATTGAATACCGTTCCCTGCTTGAGGCGACCTGCTTTGATACAGGCGGGCATAAGGTCTTGATTGACGAGGCGCTCAACGACGTTGTAATTGCCCGCGGCAGCCGTGCAAAGTCAATCATTGCTGCACTGGAAGTCGATGGGGTTCGCGTCCAGGATATCCCGGGCGATGGCGTGATCGTGTCAACACCGACCGGTTCAACGGCCTATTCCCTGTCGGCGGGGGGGCCGATTGTCCACCCGACAGCTGAGGTCATATTGGTTACGCCGATCTGCCCTCACACCATGCAGAATCGTTCTTATGTGATTGATGCCGGCGCTGGAATTGTCCTTCGCCTCATGTCAAACCAGGAGGGAGCTTTCCTGTCGGTTGACGGCCGCGGGGGTTATGAGCTGTCGACAGGCTCGCGTGTCAGGATAAAGACGTCAGAAAGAAAGGTGAAATACATCAGACTTTGGGGAGATTCTTTCTTTAAAACCCTCCCCGCCAAAATTCAGCAAAGGGGTCTAAGCCGATGAAAAAAGCGTCAAAAAAACAGCGTCAATCGCGGATTCTGCAAATTGTAGGCGAGCGTAACATCGAGACTCAGTCCGACCTTGTCGATGCCTTGCAGGCCATCGGGATGGATGTCACGCAGGCGACCATTTCACGGGATATCAAGGAGCTCGGGATCGTCAAAGTCATGACGGGAGAAGGGTCACAAAAGTATGTCGCTTTAACTCACAGCGGTGAAGCCGCCTCAGGCCGCATGAAACGGGTATTCTCCGATGCGGTCGTCTCGATCGACAAGGCGGGCTCGCTGGTGGTCATCAAGACTCTTCCCGGCATGGCGCAGGGGGCGGCCTCCGCCATGGATTCCATGTACCTTGATGAGGTGGTCGGAACCCTGGCCGGTGACGACACGGTCTTCATCGCGGCCTACGGGGAGGAATCTGCCGTCAATTTGCAAAGGAAGCTGAAGGAGCTGGCCCGGATCAGCTTTCAGGAAGATGAAGAAAGATAAACCCTGAGACATGATTCATCGCGTAGAGATTGAAAATTTCGCGCTGGTGGAGCATGCGGAGGTTGACCTCGGCCCGGGCCTGACAGTCCTGTCGGGCGAAACGGGCGCTGGTAAATCGATCGTCATCGATGCCCTCGATTTTGCGTCGGGGGGGCGGGGAGACCGCGCCATGCTGCGGTCCGGGGCTGAAGAGGCCTCGGTCAGCATCCTCCTTGACGGATTGAACCAGGGCCAGCCGGACAATGAATTTGTTGCCGGCAGGACACTGCGCGATGGCGGCCGGACCTATGCCAAAATCAACGGTCAGCTGGTGACAGCCGGTGAGCTGCGGGAACGCATGGAACCGCTCCTGGCCATTCACAGTCAAAACGACCAGCAGACCATCTTCCGCGAATCGGTTCACAAGATCCTGCTGGACGCCTACGCCGGCGAACCGGTCTGCCAGGCGCTCGAGGCTTGGTCGTCCATGCGGCAGGAGATGATGTCCCTCGAGGAGCGGCTGGGTGAATTATTTCTCGACCCTGAAACCCGGGCCAGGCGACGTGACATCCTCTCTTTTCAAACGGAGGAAATTCGCAGAGCCGGCCCTGCTGCGGGAGAAGAAGAAGAGCTCCTTAAAAAGATAAAAACCCTGTCAACGATCCGGGAGATCGCAACCCTCCTGGGCCGGGCCCTTACAGAACTTGCGGGAACGGAGGGGGAATCAGCAGTTGACCGGCTGGGCAGAGCCGTCATCGATTTGAGCGCTGCAAGCCGGTACAGTGCGCGTGTGCAGGAATTGCGTGACCGTGCCGGGGAAATCAAGACCGGACTGGCCGACCTTTGTTATGACCTGGACCGCACCCTGGAGAGGCTGGAAGACAACCCGGGGGCGCTGGAAGAGGCCAACAGCCGTCTGCAGCTGCTCCGCCGCCTCCAGGAAAAGTACGGGCCGTCTTTGGAGGAGGTAATTGCCTACGGCGAAAAGGCTGGGATCGAGCTGGAGCGGCTTGATGCGACCGAGGAAGAACTGGCCCGCCTTTCGGCGGACAAGGAGGCGCTTCTTGAAAAAATGAGATCGCAATCGTCAGCACTCTACGAACTGCGGCGGAAGGCTGGCGATCATCTTGAAAAAGCGATTAACCGCGAACTGGCCGATCTGGACATGAAAAATGCACAATTTGCGGTTGAGATTGAGGCGAAAGCTGTCGAATCCGGGAGCCTTGCCGCTGATCCGCACCAGATTCGTTTCACCATCGCGCCCAACCCGGGTGAGCCGTCCATGCCACTTGTTTCCATTGTTTCCGGGGGTGAAGCCTCCCGCGTGCTGCTGGCGGTCAAGACGGTTCTTGCTGGGCTTGACGACATTTCAACCATCATATTTGATGAAATTGATACGGGCATCAGCGGACAAACCACAAGCCGCATTGCCCAAAAGCTGAAAGCAATTTCCGGGACCGCCCAGGTAATCTGCGTCACCCACAGCGCACAGATTGCCGCCAGCGCGGACTGCCAGCTGCTGATCGGGAAAAAAGTTGAAGGGGGCAGAACCCGGACCACGGTTAAGCGCATCGAGGGTCAGGAGCGGGTATCCGAAATTGCCCGCCTTCTTTCCGGCCGGCCGGATGATCAAAAATCGCGGCTGCTGGCCCAGGATTTGCTGGACCGGGGAAGCAGAATATAGGGGGGCCGTCAGGCTGGGAGTTAATGGAAGAGTCAAAACCGGTTCATCTTCTGGAGATCAGGGGCCAGGATCTTGTTCCCGAGAAAGTCGCCGAAGTGGCTTATGGCCGCTCGGGCGTCTTCATTGCGGATGCTGCACGCCAGAGAATGGAAGCATCTTTTTCGCTGGTCAAGTCCATTCTGGCTTCGGGCAAGCCAACCTATGGGATATCCACCGGCTTCGGTGACCTGAGCCGGGTGACCATCTCGGAAAGCCAGAACTATGAGTTGCAGCGCAATCTGATTCGGAGCCATGCTTCGGGCGTTGGCCGGCCTTTCCCAAAGGAGGTCGTCCGTGCCATGATGGTGCTGCGGCTCAATGCCCTTTGTGTCGGTTATTCGGGCATTAACCCGCAGCTTGCCGACCTGCTTGCATCCCTGATCAATGAGGACATAATTCCCGTGATCCCGCAACAGGGTTCCCTGGGGGCATCAGGCGACCTGGCCTACCTGGCCCATATGTCACTTGTCTTGATGGGCGAGGGACAAGCAGAGCTTGACGGGAGAAAGATGGGCGGCAAAGAGGCTCTGGCCAGCCGGGGGCTCAAACCGCTCCAGCTTTATGGCAAAGACGGGCTGGCCCTGATTAATGGGACGGCGGGGATGCTGGCACTTGGTGTTCTCGCGCTGCTCGAGGCGGAAAACTGCCTGAATGCAGCCAATGCGGCCGCAGCGCTGACCTTTGAAGCGCTCCGGGGCTTTCGCGACGCCTACGATCCGGGAATCCACACGCTTCGCCACCAGCCAGGCCAGATGACCGTCGCATCGGCGCTTTTATCCATGCTTGAAGGATCCCTCCTGGCCGATTCCCGGACTGAGGATGTTCAGGATGCCTATACCTTGCGCTGTGTCCCCCAGGTACATGGAGCTTCACTTGACGCAATTGGCTACGTGCGTGGAGTACTCAGCCGGGAGATCAATGCCGTGACGGATAATCCCATCGTCTTCTCTGAGACGGGCCGTGTCCTTTCCGGAGGAAACTTCCATGGCCAACCCCTGGCGCTGGCACTCGATTTCCTGGCCATTGCCGTCTCGGAACTGGCCAATATCAGTGAAAGACGGACGGAGCGGATGGTGAATCCACAGCTGTCGAACGGTCTTCCTGCCTTTCTGTGTTGTCAGGGCGGTGTCCAGTCGGGTTTCATGATTCCACAGTATGTCGCAGCGTCGCTGGTTTCTGAAAATAAGATTCTGGCACATCCCGCCAGCGTCGATTCCATTCCCTCCTCAGCCAACAAGGAAGATCATGTCAGTATGGGCGCGGCTGCGGGCAGGAAGGCAGCCCGGGTGGTTGAGAATACAAGCCGGGTCATCGCCATTGAATTGATTTGCGCTGCCCAGGCAGTGGACCTGCTCGAACCTGGAAAGCTGGGGCAAGGCACCGGCAAACTCTACCGTCAGATCAGGCGGCATGTGGCCGGGCTTACAGAAGACAGACCCTTGTCGGAAGATATCGAGACCATGGCAGAGCTTGTCCGTTCCGGCGGCCTGCTGGTATAAGACCATCTGTTCCTTCATGTTATAGTGGGGCAGGAAAGAACACAGTTAGGGAGGATAAAAAATTGGAATTTAAGCATTTGAAGATTACTGAATACCTTGAACGTGCTGCTTCATCGAGCGCGACGCCGGGAGGAGGCAGTGTGTCAGCCCTGATCGCAGCCCTCGGATCGGCACTTGGCCAGATGGTCTACAATCTGACTGTCACCAAGAAATCCTACCAGGCCAATGATGAAACGACCAAGGCTGCCGTCCAGTCTGACTGGCGGGCCATCGAAAGCCTTCAGCGCGATTTTACCGATCTGATCGATCGCGACATTGAAGCATTCAATGTATTTATGGATGCACTTGCTCTCCCAAAGGAAACGGACCAGGACAAAGCGAAGCGGAAACAGGCGCTTGCCGACGCTTCCATCACCGCCATGGAAGTTCCTCTCACGACTGCCGGCAAATCGCTGGAGTTGCTGAAACACCTCGGTTCCATTGCCCGTTACGGCCATAAGACCTGCATCTCTGACGCGGGCGTCGCCGCCCTTTGCGCCCATGCAGCCTTACAGGCCTCGGTTATGAATGTGCGCATCAACCTGGCCGGGATAGATGATCCGGAAATTCGCCAGGGAGCTGAAAAGAGCAGTGCTGCCTACCTGGAAGAGTCGGCTCTGCTTACCAAGGAGATAATCGACATCGTTTACGCGCAAATCTGAGGACAGTTTACCCCTATACTTTGCCAAGGGCCGGTATGATGATGACAGCCGGCCCTATTCAATCCGGGAACAGGCCGTTCTGTTTCACCGGTATCAGCCGGCAGGTTCATTTGACAGCAGAGGGCTGCGTAACTAATATCAAGATGGTCCTTGACCAAACAGGAGGCGGTATGAACCCCACACCTGAAAGGGGGACCCGCAATGAGAAGTTTGAAACGGCGGGCAGGCCGCCGTCTGATTTTCACCTTTGCTCTCCTGATTGTTTTCTTTCTTGTCAGTGCTTGTGCCGGCACAAGGGGCAGCCGGGATGCGGCCGAAAGTGATGGATTGATCCTGACGGTTGACGAGCTGGCCCGCTATGACGGCCTGGAAGGCCGAAAGGCCTATATTGCCGTCGATGGAATTGTTTACGATGTGACCGATATCCGTCAATGGGAAGGCGGGCTCCACCAGGGCCGCTTCCAGGCCGGAAAAGATTACAGCGAGGAAATCCGGACTGAGTCGCCCCATGGAACCGGTATGCTGGCCCGGGCGGTCAAGGTCGGCATTCTGCTTGACGAGTGAATCGGTAAAAGGCCATTGGCCGGGAGGCAGGTAATGAGTAACAGCGGGAGTCTGTTTGGCTGGCTGGTGACAGCGGGGCTGGTGTTGACGGTTCTGAATTATCCGGTCAAGCTTCTTTACCGCAAGGCTGTGGCAGGCTTGCCCCGCGAATCGAAACTGAGGCAGGCCTATATCCGTGTCCAGAGATTTGTGGTGGGCAACCACCGCTTTTTTGCCCTTTTCACTGCCCTGGTCCTATTGGCTCATGTGATTGTCCAGCTGCTCTACCGCTGGCTTTCATGGACCGGCCTGGCGGCAGCTGCCCTGATGGTGGCCAATCTGCTTGTCGGGGCTTACGGCTATTACATAAAAAAGAGGAAAAAGTCAGCCTGGCTGGTCATCCATGTAACGGTTGCCCTGCTCTTGATCGCAGCAATCCTGGGGCACCTCGCGACGGGGGGCCGTTGAAGAAGATCCACCTCAGATCAGCTCAGTCAGCTAAAACAGGATGTTGTCAAACATCCTGTTTTTTCATTGACATTCAGCCCGGCGGCACATAAACTGTTGAATAGAACAAACGACCGGGACCGGCGGGAGCCGGTAACGCTCCTGGACTAATAATCAGAATAATTGTTTCGAAACTTGATAATTGAATAGTTGGAGGTGATTACCATCGAATGGTTTTATGTGATTGCCGGTTTACTTGCGGGCGCCTTAGCCACCTGGGCCATGACGGCGCTCTTCTATCATAAAGGGTATAGCAAGAAGAGCCGTGAACTGCTTGAAAAAAAGCAGAAGACAGAAGAAGAGGCACGGACCCTTGTTGGTCAAGCAATTAAGGACGGGGAGGATAGGAAACGGGAGATCCTCCTGTCTGTCAAAGAAGAAGTGCATAAGGCAAAGATAGAACTTGAACGCGATGTGCGGGAGCGCCGTCACGAACTGACGCGGGAACGCCAGCGGATCGACCAAAAGGAAACAATTCTTGACCGGCGGGCCCAAAGCCTTGAGGACAGGGAGCAGCATTACAAGGATAAAGAAGCCGAACTTCAGACAAAAGAATATAAGTTAGCAGAGATCGACGCGCAAAAGCGCGCTGAACTTGAGCGGGTTGCGGGATTGACGGTACAGGACGCCAGGGACATTGTACTCGAGGCGGCGGAAACGGAGTACCGTTACGATTTGTCTTTGCTCTACAAGCGACTGGAAGATGAAACCCGGTCGACAGCTGCTGCCAAGGCGCAGGAAATTGTCGTCAGTACCATTCAGCGCTATGCCAGTGATTATGTTTCCGAAGCAACAGTATCTGTCGTTTCGCTTCCCAACGAAGAGATGAAGGGCAGGATTATAGGCCGTGAAGGCCGGAACATCCGGACCATCGAGCAGCTGACGGGCGTCGACCTCATTATCGACGACACCCCTGAAGCCGTAATTTTGTCCAGTTTCAATCCCGTCCGGCGAGAAATCGCACGGATCAGCATTGAAAAGTTGGTGCAGGACGGCCGCATCCACCCGACACGTATTGAGGAGATGGTGCGGAAGGCGACCAAGGAAGTGGAAAATTCGATCCGTGAAGCGGGCGAACAGGTTGTCTTTGACACCAATGTCACAGGCATTCCAGCAGAAATTGTCCACATGCTGGGTCGTTTGAAATATCGGACCAGCTATGGCCAAAATGTCTTACAGCACGCAGTCGAGGTCAGCCGTATTGCCGGCATGCTGGCGGCAGAACTCGATCTGGATGTCAATGCGGCGAAAAAGGCCGGATTATTGCATGACCTGGGAAAGGCCGTGGATTTTGAGATGGACGGCTCGCATGTGCAGCTGGGCGGTGAAATCGCACGGCGTTACAAGCTCGACCCCATTACCATTAACAGCATCGAATCACACCATGGGGATGTTGAACCTGAAACACCCATCGCCAGCCTGGTCGCAGCTGCCGATGCCATTTCAGCTGCACGGCCCGGGGCCAGACGGGAGAACATTGAGACCTATATCAAACGGATTGAAAAACTCGAAGAGATTGCCCAGTCTATTCCCGGCGTGGAGAAAACCTATGCGGTCCAGGCAGGCAGGGAGATCCGGGTCATCGTTGAGCCCGACTCAGTGACTGATGAGGAGATGCCGCTTCTTGTTCATGAAATCTGCAAAAAAATCGAAAAGGAATTGAACTTTCCCGGTCAGATCAAGGTCAATATGATCCGTGAGAGCCGTTACAGTGACTTTGCCAAATAAAGGGCAAAGACAGACAACAAAACAGAAAATTGGGGAGCCGCACAGACGTCCGAAAATGTCTGCGCGGTTCCTTTCCCCGCTATTCTGGCGTGCACCCAAAGGCTTTGTGGTAATCTGAATGAGATCTTTTCGACGAAAGGTAAGGGGACTTACGGTTGGATGAAAAAGTTTGCCGCAGTCCTTCTGGGCATAATTGTTTTTGCAGTTGCGTCCGGCTGTCGGGCGGGCGGGCAGGACATCCTGCCTGAAGGCGGCCCGGAGGAAAGTTTAATCCCGGCAACGCTGCCCCCTCCATCAGCGGCAGCGCCGGATGATCGGATCCGTGTTGCCATGCGGCCCGAAGTCAACCTTAACCCCATCTTCCCCAAGCATTACGCGACTTCCTCACTCCTGGAGCTGATCTATCAGCCTCTGTTTGATGTGACGTCTGACGGAAGAATCCAGCCTGTTTTGGCCAGGTCATGGCGCTGGTCCGCGGATGGCCTTGAGTGCTCGATAAGGCTCGAGGAGAATCGCCATTTCCACAACGGCCAGGCCGTAACGGCTCAGGATGCGCGTGCATCCATGGAACAGTTTTTGAAACTCATGAACGGCCGAAGCGTGGTGGATGATCCGGTGGAATCCCTGGATCCCTTCCCAATGCCGGATTTGTTTTCGGGCATTGAGAAATGGCGGTATCAGAGTTATCAAAATATCATCTCTGTGGCTGTCAATGAAGCGGGGGAACTGGTGATCGGATTGAGAGAACCCGATCCCTTGCTCCCGCGCCTGCTCTTGTTTCCCATCGTGCCCGAAAGCCAGGCTCAGTCGCAGTCCATGACCCCTCCCGCGGGCACCGGGGATTGGCAAGTGGAGTCGCATTCCGCCTCCCATCTGGTTCTTACAGGCGGCAGCGGCCGGATTCGCCGTATTGAGGCGAGCGTGTACCCGACCGCCGTTGAGGCAGCTTATGCCTTCGAACTTGGAGAAATTGACCTCCTGTTAATGGACTCAGCAGAGACGGCGCTTTTTGCCGACCGTTCACGCATCCGGAAACAACTTTTCGACGACGCCGGTTATCTCTCGCTCTTCTTCAGCGGATCGAAGGGTAATAGCCGCGACAATCGCGATGCACTGCTTTATGTATTCGGATCGGATCCTGAGCTGTCAACCCTCTCCGTGCCTTTTCCCTACGCCGGCTACCCCGTTTCAAGGGGAGATTTCCGCCTTCGGGGCGCGGCTGTCCCGCCCCTGGAAGTACCGAAAATTCCGGAAAATTTTGGCCTGCCCGAAGGTGCAGTTGAATTTGACGAAAAGGGAGAGCCCGTCAGTCCGGACCTGCCGCCTTTCAAGCTGCTTGTGCCTGTGCGGACAATTCAGGCTGGCCTGATCCGCCGTCTCTCAATCGCATTTCTTCGTATCAACAGAAAACTGATTGTGGAAGAGGTCCATGCGGAGGACTGGCCAGCCACCCTGTCGCAAAGAAAATTTGATGCGGTGATGCTGGCCGATACGGTTCCCTTCTTTCCTGACCCCGCAGATTATCTTGACGGGCTGCGGGCCCTCGGACTTCTCGACGGGATGGAAGCGATGGAGAGTGGATCAGAGGAACTTCTGCGGCAGGCGCGCCTGGCAAGTCTTGACCTTTCAGGTGAAGAGGGAAACAGCCTGTCTCCCGATTCTTATGCAGAAGCCGTCAATCGGGTTTTTAAGGCACTGCCCGTTACCGGCCTGGCCGCAACAGCTACCATGGTCTGGTACAGTAGGAATATCGAAGGAAGTTTACCAGGAACCAGTCGTGCGCCCTATCTGGGTGTGGAGGATTTATTTGTATGGAGATGATGATCATTATGATCCTGATCCTGATTGACCAGTGGACCAAGGGCCTGGCTGAACGGCTGATAGGTGGAGGCAAAGCCGCCACAGTCATTCCGGGTTTCTTTGAGTTGAGATACTTGGCCAACAAGGGCGCTGCCTGGAGCATCTTTTCCAGCCAGAACTGGGGTCTGGCTTTTCTGGTCATCCTTTCCTCCATTGTGCTCTTCGCCCTGCTGTGGTTTTTGCGCAAGGCAGGTGGCATGCGGGCCAAGATGGTCCTGATCCTGCTGATTTCAGGCAGCGCGGGCAATTTGATTGACCGGCTGAGGCTGGGTGCCGTGACCGATTTTCTTTCCTTTACTTTCGGCTCCTACGCCTTTCCCACCTTCAACCTGGCCGACGCCATGATTACAATCGGAACGGGACTTCTGATTATCTTTGTCTTATTGGATCGCCATTTTCTTTCCATTCAGTTTGGAACCGGACGGGCAGCTCACCCGGGGGAGAAGCGGGAAAAGAGTGAATAAGGCGAGGCAGATTGTTGGACTGGACGAGGGGGGCATGCGGCTGGATAAATGGCTGGCTCTGAAATTCCCCCGCTTGTCACGGGAATCATGGAAGCGCAGGATTGCCGGCAAGCAGGTAACCGTGAATGGAAACGAAACGGTGCCGTCAAGAATTCTTGCGGCCGGAGAGCTGGTTGAGCTGATTCTGCCCGGTGAAAAAAAAGAAGCAGCCCCCCAGGCCGAAGCCATTCCGATTTCGATCCTTTATGAGGATGACTGGTTTGCCGTCATCGACAAGCCGGCAGGGCGGGTGGTGCATCCAGCCTTCGGGCATGAGGACGGAACACTTGTCAATGCCCTGCTGGGACGGTTTCCCGGTGGGCTGTCAGACCTTGCGGGCTCCGGCCGGCCCGGTATCGTTCACCGGCTTGACAAGGATACATCAGGGATCTTGCTGGTAGCACGTGACAACCGCACCCACCGCCTGCTTGCAGATCTTTTCCGAACCGGGGCAATCGGCAGGTATTATGATGCGATCGTCCGGGGATGCCCTGAGGTTGCCAGAGGACTTATCGATGCCCCCATCGCCAGAGGGGATGTCAACCGGAAAAGAATGGAAATCCGGGAGTCCGGCAGGAGGGCCCGTACTGAATTTAAAGTTTTGTCCAGCCGCAGGGAGTATTCCCATCTTCGCTGCCGGCTGCTGACGGGACGGACCCACCAGATCCGGGTGCACCTGGCCTACATCGGTCACCCGGTTATCGGCGACACCCTTTACGGCGGCAGAAAACGGCCGGGAGACCCAATCCACCAACTGCTGCATGCCTCGGAAGTATCCTTCATCCACCCAGTGACTCAAGAGCCTTTCATTTGCAAAAGTCCGCTGCCTGAGCGATTTTCCAGCTATCTGAACGAAGAGGAGTCATTCAGGATATGAGTCGATGGATAAGAACAGTCGCGTTATTGATGGCCCTTTTTGCAGGCCTTTCTTCCGGTTTTCTTGTGAGGCAGCTTGCGGAAACGGGAAAAGGTGAAAACAAGGAGGCGGCCGCGATCCGCCGTGCCAGAGCGGTTCTGGAGCAGGAAGAGGAGCAGTATGCAGTCCTGCAGTCTCAAAACGGCCAGCTGGAAGACCGCAAGAAGGCATTATTGCGCCGGCTGGAAGAATACCAGGATGTCAGCGGCATCCTGGCCGAAATGAGAGAATATGCCTTTCTGTCCGGGATGACAGATGTTCGTGGCAGCGGTATCACCTTGACGCTCAATGACAAGCTGGATTATGACCCCCTGACGGATCCGATTGAAGCGGTCATCCATGACAGCACCATCAACTATATACTCAATCTTCTGTGGGCTTCAGGCGCACGTGCCATCTCCTTCAACGGCACTCGCCTGACGGCCGTTTCGGAGGTCAGCTGCGTCGGCCCGACCATTCTCTGCTACGGAATCAGGCAGATGCCCCCTTACGTCATCGAGGCGGCCGGACCGGCAGCCTCCATGGCCGGCGCCCTTGAAACGGATTCCTATCTGGCTCATCTGACCCAGAGCAAGATAGGAATCAGGCTCACGGTCACGCCCGAAGAAGAGCTGATTCTTCCTTCTTTTTCCAGGACCCATGATTTCCTTCCCTACATCGATTTGCTGCGAACGCCTTGAAGCATTAACAAGAGGTGCCGGTATGAAAAACAAATGGTTTCAATACATCTCAATCCTGACCGTCTGCATGCTGGTCGGTATGGTTATTGCCCTTCTGATGAAAAACCTCAACATCACCAACCTGGGGGGGCAAAGCCTGCAGGAGCTGCAAAACGCCATTATCGACTACCAGAAGAAAAATGAGGACCTGAATAACCGCAATGCACGCCTTTATGAGTATTTGCGCGAGCTTGAGGCGGAGCTTGCGGGAGGAAGCGGGGAGAGTTACCTTCACATTGTGGACGAGAAAGAACAATACGCCGCCTTTGCAGGCCTCAGAGCGGCCAAAAACGCCGGCGTGGTCATTACGCTCACCCCCGCGGAAGGCTACCGCATGCAGGATGCTGTCATCCGGCAACTGGTCAATGAATTGTCTGCGCTCGGGGCCCAGGCCATCTCAATCAATGAGGAAAGAAAAGTGGCGACAACCGAAGTCCGCACCAGCCAGGACCTTATCCTGATCAACGGCGTCGGTTTTTCACGCAATTCCCCTTTCGAAATAAAGGCCATTGTCGAACCGACAAAAATTGACACTTATGTTGTGCCTTACCTGCTCTCCGTCGGGGACAGCATTAAGAAGCAGGTTGGCGATCAGTCGGTTGCCATCACGGTCAAAAAAGACGAAAACGTCCTGATCCCCGCGCTTCGCGAAGACAGAATCGCTTACCAGATGGAACTTTTAATACCGGCGGAATAGCGCCTTATGATTTGTTGGAGGCTTCGGGGGCACGTTATAATGAATGACATGACCAAGAGCGAACCTATTTTTGAAAAACGAATTGAATTGGAAAGCCCGGAGGAAGGTTTCGCGCTGCTGGGTTCCTGCAACGGGAACGCATCGCTTTTCGGGGAGGCCTTCAACGTTGTCTGCGATTCAACAGCTGACGGGCTTGTCATCCGGGGGGCCGAAAAATCAAAGGTTGAAACGGCCGGCCGCATCATGACCCGCCTTTATGAGCTTTACAAGTCCGGAGCGACCCCGGTCACGGAG
This sequence comes from Fastidiosipila sp., assembly GCA_012511175.1. Lineage (NCBI taxonomy): Bacteria > Bacillati > Bacillota > Clostridia > Eubacteriales > Oscillospiraceae > Fastidiosipila > Fastidiosipila sp. The sequence continues at coordinate 27,704 of JAAZGO010000027.1, forward strand.
CAATTGATACGCTACCTGATCGATGCTTCAGTCCGGGGAACCTGGGGGGAGGCAGCGGAATTTTCTCCCGACCTGATCTGTGTCAATGCCAAGGGGCGGCCCATCTTGTCCAAGACCAAGGGCCAGCAGCTCTACGTTGATGCCATCCGGAAACATGAACTGACTTTCGCCATCGGCCCGGCGGGAACCGGGAAGACCTATCTGGCCGTGGCCATGGCGGTCAAGGCCTTCCGTGCCCATGAAGTCTCAAGAATAATCCTGACCCGTCCGGCTATTGAAGCCGGGGAGAACCTGGGTTTTCTGCCCGGGGATCTCCAAAGCAAGGTCGACCCCTACATGCGGCCACTTTACGATTCCTTGAATGACTTAATGGGCTATGACACTTACCAGCGTCACCTGGAGAGAGGTGAGATCGAAATATCGCCACTTGCCTACATGAGGGGGCGCACCCTGGATGACGCCTTCATCATTCTCGACGAGGCACAAAATACTACCCGTGAACAAATGAAAATGTTTTTGACCCGCATCGGATACAATGCCAGAGCTGTCGTTACAGGGGATATCACACAGATTGACCTGCCGGTAAGGCGAAAAAGCGGGCTGGCGGAAGCAGCGGCCCTGCTGGGTCAGCTTGAGGGCATCAGAAGCGTCCGCCTGACAGAGCGGGATGTCGTCCGCAATCCCCTGGTTCAGCGTATTATCCGGGCCTATGAGAAGGATTCGGAGGGACAGCATAAGGGCCGGCCTGACAGGAGATAGAGATCCATGAAAAAAGAAAAGCACAGCCTGCGTGTTGCGATTAATCTCCTCTTCGTTTTTGCTGCCGTCGCCATCATCATCGGAACGGTCTATTATGGTTCAACTCCCAGGCAGTATGACCTCCAGGTCGGGGATATCAGTCCCTATGATATTTCAGCCCCCCGGGATATCGCGGATGAGGCGGAAACGGTCAGACGCGCTTTGGCTGAAATGTCACAGGTGCCCAACATCATGCTCCGCTCGGAGTCGCGCAGCGAGGAATCGCGTGAACGTGTCCGCAGCCTGATTGCACTGGTCCAGGAAAAAAGGGAAGCCCTTTACCGGGAACCGGTCGTCGAAATCTACCCGCCGCAGGACGAAGAAGATCTGCCCGCGGAAACTGCGCCGGAGACGGAAGAGCCGAGAAGAAGGCGTCCTGACAGCCATGAGATCGAGCTGGCTGTGTCCTCCCTTATCTCTGCTTCCGATCAATCAATCGGCATCGTGATTCTTCCAGGTGATGCGGATCAGTTAATCCGGATGGATGAGGACAGGTTCCAGCATTTCTCCGCCATTCTATTTGCTGAGTCGAGCGCAGTCATCGCGGGAACTCTTGATTTGGAAGGCCTTCAGTCTGCCATCGGCGAGAGTGTGGAAAGACTGGGCCGGACCATGGAATTCTATGAAGATGATGCTGCCCTGGTTGGAAGAATGATGACCCTGCTGCTCCAGCCCAACGTTGAATTCAATCAGGAGGCGACTGATAAGGCCAAAAATGCTGCCTACGAACGGGTGATAAACAATCCGGTCATGATCAACCGCGGGGTTAGGATCATCAGCCAGGGTGATGTGATCACACCTGAACTGAAGGCCATGCTGGACCAACTTAATCTGACTGTCAGTTCGCGGATCGATTGGATCCGCCTCGGTTCCATCCTGGCGCTTGTCTTCCTGGTCGGCGTCATATCAGTTATCTTTTTTGCCCGCTACTCCAGGGATCTGGTCATTTCAACACCGCGAAACATGCTGGCCCTGGTGCTTGCGCTCCTGATTCCGCTTGCCATGTCTGCCTATCTGGCGCGCGACTATCCGCTGGCGCCTCCCGTTTATTTCGCTGCCGTCGTGGTGACGGCCTATTTCGGTTTGAGAACCTCCATATTCCTGAGTGCCATGCTGACCATTATCGCCATGCCCATGACGGCTTTCAATCCCTCTTTCCCCATCGTTGCCCTGCTGGGAAGCACGGTGGCTGCCCTGTTGACCAAGGGAACGGGAAGGCACGATAATTATGCCCGGATTATTCTGGCCACATCTTTCGTTAATGCTGGAGCCGCGCTGACGCTTGGCTTGCTCCAGAAGGACTCTTGGAGCGTGATCAGCTCATTTTCATTGCAGGCGACCGTTTCCGGAGCCCTGTCGGTCATTATTGGAATCGGCATCATGCCTCTTTTCGAATTGATTTTCAACACAGTCTCACCTTTGAGATTGATTGAATTGTCCCAGCCCGGTCACCCCCTGATGAAACGGCTTTTCGTTGAAGCCCCCGGAACCTCACAGCACAGCATGATGGTGGCCAACCTGGCCGATAAGGCAGCGGAGGCGATTGGAGCCAACGCCATGATCGCCCGGGTCGGCGCCTATTTTCACGATGTGGGCAAACTGGAAGCCCCGCTCATGTTTACTGAAAATCAAACGGGCGACAACCCCCACGACCGCCTGACGCCCTTGGAAAGCGCACGCATCATCACCCGGCACCCTGAGGACAGCTTGATACTGGGGCGCAAATACCGGCTGCCCCAACCGCTCCTCCGCATCGCCAATGAACACCATGGGACAACCCTGCTTCAGTTTTTCTGGAACAAGGCCCTGGCGGAAGCCGAGGCAAGAGGGGAGGAACCGCCTTCCATGGATGCTTTCCGCTACCGGACGCCCCTTCCGGGAACGCGTGAATCAGCCATCGTCATGCTGGCGGATTCCGTTGAGGCAGCCATGCGGTCAGAAAACATCCACGGCCTCGAAGAGGCCGAGATCTTGATCAATCAGGTGGTCAGGGACAAAATTGATCAGGATCAGCTGAAACATTCGGGTCTCTCTTTCGCGGATGTTGAAACCATCAGCCAGTCATTTCTTCAGATTTATGCGGGGCATTTCCATGAACGCGTTCCCTACCGGCGGCCGGCTGCCCGGCTTGCCGCGCCGGCTGAGTTCCAGCGGAGGTGAGGAAAACCGGTGATTGACCTGAATCACAGCAACCGTCAGCGCCTGTTTAAGCTCAGCCAGACATCACCCCTGGTCAGGGAAGCGGCCAGTCGGGTGCTTTATGACTCTCCTTTCGTCAGGGAATTGATGGCGGAGGGGGTCGGAGTTACCGTTGACTGGACCCTGGTTGGTCCTCGCTCCATGAGGAAGATCAACCGCCAACAGCGGGGAATCGACAGTGAAACCGACATTCTTTCCTTCCCGGCGCGCCAGATGATCAGAGGGCAGCCGGCTGCTCCGATCGAGAACTGGGAATACCTGGAAACGGGCGGGGGGCGGCGGACCATCCTGCTGGGAGATCTTGTCATTTCCCCCTCCAGGGTGGCGGACCAGGCAGAAGAATTGGGACATGGTTTCGAGCGGGAATTCACCTTTCTGGTCATCCACGGCCTGCTCCATCTGCTGGGTTATCGCCATGACACCGAAGAGGAAGAAAAGGAAATGAATGCCCTGCAGGACCGCTTCATGCAGAGCCTGATTGAAATCCCCTGCGGTTTTGTTGCCATTACCGGAAGGCCCAACGTCGGCAAATCGACGCTTCTGAATCAACTGTCAAACCGGACCCTGGCCATTACAACAGACAAGCCACAGACAACGCGCCAGGCTGTCCGAAGTGTGCTGACAAGCGCCGACTACCAAGTTGCCCTCCTGGACACGCCCGGGTTGCACCAACCAAAAAACGCGCTTGGGAAAGCCATGATGAAGGCAACATCGTCAGCGGTCGCTCAGGCCGATGTTCTGGCAGTCATGATCGACGCTTCCTGGAGTCCCTTTGCCGGCAGCCTTGAACGGCGTGTCATTGAGCAGGCGCAAGCCGCGGGGAAGGCGGTTGTGCTTGTGATCAACAAAGTGGACCGGGCGCCCAAAGAAAATATTTTGCCGCTCATTAAGGTTTACGATGATCTCTACAAGTTGGATGCCTACGTGCCGGTGTCTGCCCTCGGGAATGACGGCATTGAACGCCTGCTCCATGAACTGGTCAGGCTCTTGCCTGTGCGGCGCAGGCTATTTGATCCGGAGGATGAGACCAATCAGACAGAAAAGATGTTGGCGGCCGAATTGATCCGCCGCGAAATTCTTCTGCAGACAAAAGAGGAGGTTCCCTACGGCACCACGGTCCTGATTGATCGCTTTGAGGAAGAAGGGGAAGGCGAACGTGAGGTCTTTATCGATGCCTTGATTTACTGCGCCAAAAAGACTCATAAACAAATTATCGTCGGCAAAGGCGGCGAAAGAATCAAGGCAATCGGACTTGCCTCCCGCCGGGCCATCGAAACCATGCTGGATGCCCGTGTTCACTTGTCTTTATTTGTCAAGGTCAAGCTGGGATGGCAGGATCGGCCGTCCGACCTGATGGACGCCGGATTGATGGAAAGGGAATAGGCGATGAGCCAGGTGGTGACCAAAGCCTTTGTCATGAATTCCTTTCCCTGGAAAGACCGCCACCGGCTGCTTCACCTTCTGACTCCCGATCTCGGCCTCATTACTGCCATGGCACCGGCAAGTGAACGCCTGAAAAGCAGGCTGCGCCCGGTGACCCAGCTCTTTTCCTATTCGGAGTTTACGCTGACTTGCCAGCAGTCGCGCTTTTCTGTCAAAGACGGTTCATTGATCGAATCCTTCATCTCGATCTCACGGGATTTGGATCGGCTGGCTGCTGCCTCCCATGCGGCGGAAGTCTTCTCAGATGCCGCGCGAAATGATCAACCGCAAAGGAACCTGTTTGAGCTGTGGGGTTACACACTCTATGAGATCGCCGTGGCGGAGGATCCTGTTTTCATCGCCCGCATGGGTACTTTCCGCCTGATGAAGGTTATGGGCCTTTTACCCTGTCTTGACAGCTGCCTGATCTGCCGGGAGGCCATTGACGGCCCCCTGCTTTTCAGCTTCAGGGAGGGGGGCCTGCTATGCGGCAGAGACCTGGATGCTGCGGCCGGTGAAAGGCTGACCTCCTTGTCGCCTGGCTGCGGGGCTCTCCTGCGCCACATCGCGAACGCACCCCTGACGCGCCTGTACCGCTTCCAAGCCTCGGAGGCGGTCCGCCATGAGGCCTCTTGCTTTGCCGAAAGATGGCTTGAGGAAAAGATGGAAAAGCGTTATAAACGGTTGGCCATGCTGGATCAATGCCCGGATTTTATTTTGCCGGAACAGCGCCTGCCACATGAGGAGAAAGACCATGACTCTCTTTCGCAGCCTCTTTGATGTGATTGGGCCCATCATGATCGGGCCGTCCAGCTCCCACACGGCCGGAGCAGTCCGCATCGGACTGGCGGCCCGCTCTCTCTTCGGGGAATTGCCAGATTCGGTCGATATTACGCTCTATGGTTCTTTCGCCCACACTTATAAGGGCCACGGCACCGACCTGGCGCTGGTCGCGGGCCTGATGGGCTACTCACTGGGGAGCGCGGAAATCAAGCATGCCCGCCGCCTGGCAGATGAGGCCGGGCTGGTGGTTTCCATGACCCCTTCGGAGGAGCTGACCGAGCACCCGAATACAGCGAAGATCGTGATGAAAAAGGGAAGCCGGTCCATGAGCGTGACCGGTATTTCAACCGGTGGCGGCTTGATAGATTTGATTGAAATAGATGGTTTCAATGTCCACGTTTCGGGCGAGGAGCCGGTGATTCTTGTTTTTCATCGCGACCGCCCCGGCCTGATCGCCCAGGTGACCCGTATCCTGGCTGCTGAGGAGGTCAATGTGAGTCAGATGGAGGTTTCCCGCAAAGCGCGCGGCGAAACAGCCCTGATGCTGATTGCCACGGACGGGGAGATCCCCCGGCGGGCTTTGCAGGAGATTGAAAAGATCGGGGACGTCAAGTCAATCATTTTTTTGAGCGCACTGACGCGCCAGGCTTGAGGCGGGGAGCAGACTCATGATCAAGGAAAATTTCGCTGAAATCATCGCAAAATGCCAGGCTGAAAATCAAAGGCTGGCTTCCTTCTTCCTGGAACGGGAACTTGGGCTGGGGGATCTGGACGAAGCCGGCATTCTGGAGCGGATGGAGGCCAATCTGCAGGTGATGGAACAGGGCGTCCGGGAAGGCCTGAAAGGGGTCAAGTCTCACTCAGGTCTCTCTGGAGGAGATGCCAGGCGCCTGCACGATTACCTGGCCGGCGGGCCCGCCCTGGGCGGCAGCGTCTATCTTGAAGCGGCCATGAATGCAGTCGCTGTCAATGAGGTGAATGCCTCCATGGGAATCATTTGTGCCACACCTACGGCCGGGTCTTCCGGCATTGTCCCCGGCGTGCTGCTGGCTTGCCGGGGCAGACTGAATCTGAGCCGTCGCGCCCAGCTCGATTTCCTTATCACTTGTGGCGGCTGTGGTCTCCTGATCGGCAATCAGGCTTCTCTTTCCGGGGCGGCAGGCGGCTGCCAGGCTGAAGTTGGATCCGCGTCCGCCATGGCGGCGGCGGCTCTGGTCGAGGCGGCGGGCGGCGGGCCCGCCCAGTCAGGTCACGCGCTGGCAATTGCCTTGAAGAGTATGCTCGGCCTCACCTGCGACCCCGTTGCCAGTCTGGTCGAAGTGCCCTGCATCAAGCGCAATGCGGCAGGTGCGGTCAACGCGCTTGTGGCGGCAGAGATGGCGCTGGCAGGTGTGGAGAGCCGGATTCCCGTCGACCAGGTAATTGAAGCCATGGGCTCGATTGGCCGCATGATGCCGGTGGCCCTGCGTGAAACAGCTCTGGGAGGTCTGGCGCAAACCCCGGCAGCAAGGAAAATCAGCCAGCAGCTTCAGGAGCTGGGCCAGGTTGAGCTTGACCGGCTCTAATCGAAGTTCTGCCAGAAGTCACGGATCATCTCCAGGCATTGGTCCCTGTCTTCGACGTGGCGGGCATTCCAGTCGTCGGGGATTAGTTGGAGGTAATCGGGCCTGCCGTATCGGTCGTCGATCAGAAGCACAATCCCAAAATCATCTTCACTTCGGATCAAACGGCCGGCTGCCTGGGTCACACGGTTGAAGCCAGGCCACATGTAGGCGTATTCAAAACCATTGCCCGATTTTGCGTCATAGTACTGGCTGAGCAGATCGCGCTCCGGCGACAGGCCCGGGATACCGGTTCCGATCACCATAACGCCGGTCAATTCCTCCCCGACCAGATCGATCCCCTCGTTGAACAAGGACCCTAGGACCGTCAGACCCACCAGAGAATTTTCTCTTTCTTGACCCCGGAAATAGGCCAGATATTTCTCTTTTTGCCCTTCCGTCATACCGGACGGCTGGACAAGGAAATCGATGCCCTTGTTTTCAATATGGCTCAAGGCACGGACCAGCTGGCTCTGGTAGGCAAAAGAAGGGGAAAAAACCAGGTAATGGCCTTTCCGCAGAAGGGCTGCCTCACAGACAAGTTTAGCCACCTCCGGCAGGGTTCGGGCTCGATCGGTGTAGCGGATGGAATAGGCTTCAAAACAGATGGTGAGCCGCCGCTCTTTGGGGAAAGGTGATGGCAGGCGGATCACCTCCGGTTTGTCGGTGGCTGAGCGTGCGTCAAGCAGGGTCAGATAATAGGGAAGGGGGGACAAAGTGGCTGAGAAAAAGACAACAGGCGACTGGTTCCGGTATATGTCAGTCAGGTGAGAAGATGCGTCCAGGGCCAAGAGGGTGAGGTCAAGGTCTGCTTCACCCGCCGGCCGCCAGGTGGTGATGTAGCTGTCATTGTAATAGCGCTCGGCAACCCTCAAAAAAAAGATCAGGTCAAAGTAGGGAACCATCATGGATCTTCGCCCGGGGAAATCAGGGTAATCAGTCAGATAACGTGTAAGCAAAGAAGAGGCGGACGATACCTGCTCGAGCAGGCGTGGGGGAGTGACCCGGGTCGCCAGGAATTGCTGTCGGAGAACAGGCTGGTAAGTGGCGGCTTCCTGGACCAGCTCATTTTCAGGAGGCAGTTCTTTTGCCGTCAGAAGCGGCCGGAAGCGGTCCATTTGCTCAACCAGCCGGTCCAGGCTGCCGCAAACCTGGCGGTTAAGCCGGCCCTGTTCGCCGGGTTCGGTCACATGCCCGGCCATGACATTTTTTATGGCTGTGACTTGGGATCTTGATATGACAGCGGAAAACATCTCACGTGAGCGCCTGGCCAGGTTATGAGCTTCGTCGACCAGCAGGGTGTAGGCCTGGCCGGGCTCGTCCAGCCAGCCATGAAGGCGTACCCTGGGGTTGAAGAGGTAGTTGTAATCGCAGATCACGACATCAACGGTAGGCAGCAGGCTGAGCGACAGCTCGAAGGGGCATAGCGAAAATTCCCGGGCCAGGGAAAGAACATCCTCCGGAGTCAGTCGCCTGATGCCGTAGCTTTTTTTCAGGGCGTCCCGCAAATGATCATGGTAGCGAACGGCAAAAGGGCAGACTTTCATATCACAGAAATGACCGGGCGACAGGCACATCTGTTCCTTGGCGCGTACGGTAAGCGAGCGGATGTAAGATCCCGCCCTTTCCAGATCGTCCAGGCTGTCTTCGGCAACCCCCCGCTGAGAACGCGTCGGTGTCAGATAAAAAAGATAATCGGTCAGTCCGTTTGCCTGAGCCTTGATGGCAGGATACAGGGCCGCCATGGTTTTGCCGATGCCGGTCGGAGCCTGTACGAAGAGGACGGTGCGGTCGCGGACAGCGGCGATCACTTCCTGCATCATGGATCTTTGGCCCTCCCGCAATTGTCCATAGGGAAAGGAGGCCTTCCTGTTGGCCTCGTCACGCATCCGGCGGTGCAGGTAGAGGGGGCGCGCCAGTTCTGTGTAGTCGGCGCAGATGGCCAGGTATTGTTCCCCAAGTTCCTCCCGTGTCCAGGGGCGCCTGATCGTGAAGAAACTGCCGTCATCGATTGAGATGTAACGGAGCTCGACTTCGATTTCGGCCGGAGCCAACCCTTTTTCTGAGAAAAAATCACCGCTGAGAAGAAGATGGGCGTATAGGAGGGCCTGGGCAAGATGGGCGGGGTCGCCTTCCCGGGGGATTGAGGCGGCATTGCCGCGGAAGCTTTTCAGCTCAGCTAAAGTAACGCTGTCACCCGGACCCAGGGCGACCAGGTCACAGCGCCCCTGCAGTTGAAGGTCGAAAGGCAGTCCTTCTGCCCGGTAGCATCCGCTAAGGGGCAGTTCGGTGAGAATTTCCCGGCCTGGAAAGTAATGGTCTGCACGCTCGAAGAAATCCTGATGGGCGCGCGTGCCTTCAAGGCCGGTGACACCGGCGTAAAGCGGGCCGGACAGACCTCCGTACCGGCGGGCTGATTCAGCCAGGTCGCGGACGGCAACCGACAGGACGGGTTTGTTTTGCTTGTTTGGGTCCAAAGGCTTTCACCTGCTCCAGTTCAACCGTTAGCCGGCATCCAGGATTCATCATAGCAAATGAAGGAGATTGTCCCTCTTTTCCGGCGGCCATCATCGCTTCAGCGCCGCAAGTGAAATATGCCAGTCTGGTCCCGCGCCGATCTTGTGAACCCGGGTGATATTTTTTTCCCTCAAAGCGATCTGTATCGTGGCGGTCGCGCCGACAAAGAGGACCGGATCACCTCTTTTCACATAGCCGAAGGACTTTTGGAAAGGAACGGAGGCGCTGTAGACAAGATCCTGTCCATGGGAGATTTCGACCGAAAAGACGTCCCCGTAGCGAACGCCGTGATCCAGAAACATGGTGTCCGGTATATTACTGCTGACCAGACCGAAGTAAGGGCCTGAACTTTCGATAATTCCCGTGAAGATTCCCTCCCGGTAAAGCGGCGGATCAAAGGGAATGACGACGATTTCGTCCGTCGGATAGGCGGGGCCCACGCCTTCAAATCCAATGACACCCGAGGCCAGCCGGACGGCCGTGTAAGCGAAGACATCGCGGCCGTGGAAGATATGACAAGTCAGCGTGTGGGGCCAGCGGTTGACATCCATATCGATTTCCCTGACCGCCCGGATCCCGACTGATCTCAGGAGGTGGGACAGGGAACCGTTGTCGGGCGTTATCACATACTGTCCATTGGCCAGGAGGGCGACGCAGCCGCGCCGGTCGGTTCCGACGCCGGGATCGACGACGGAGACAAAGATGGTGCCTTCAGGCCAGAAGGGTACTGTATTTTTCAGCATATGGGAAGCCTCGAAGATGTCGAAGGGCGGGATGCTGTGGGTCAGGTCGAAGACTTTGACTTCCGGGTCGACTGACTGGCAGACTCCGTACATGGTCGCGACGGCACTTGAGTTGCGGGAGAAATCAGTTTGGATGACAATGGCCGGTTTCATGGCAGTATTCTCCAGTTGTAGGTCGTAAGATCGTTGTAGGGATACCACATCTCGGGATTGTGCGGGTTGAAAAGCCGCATCAGGGTGAAGTAAACCGTTGCCAGCAAAAAGAGCAGGCCAACAAATTGAACAATACGATCAGCTCTTCCAGGCGGCCGCTCGGAATACCAGCTGCGCTTTTTTAATCTTCCGAAACCACGCAAATCCATGGCATTGGCAATGTCGCCGACTTTGGAAAATGAGGTAAAAATGAGGGGAACGATAATCAGCAAAGAAGATTTAATCCGACGGAAAATGGAAGCCTTGCGCTTGTCGGTCTCGCTGCCCCTGGCCTGGGCGCTGACGGAGATGTCCTTGTAGTCACGCAAAAGGTCGGGGATGTAGCGGAAAGCCAGTTCCACAATGATGCAAAAGCGGTAGGGGAGCCGCAGGGAGCTCAGCCCCGCTGCAAATTCCGATGGAGTGATCGACAGGATAAAGGCCATGCAAAGCAGGAAGGTGGCCATCATCTTGGAGAAACGGACACCGAAATACCAGAGGGTCTCGTAGCCCAAAACGTAGCGGCCGGAGATGGAGCCAAACTGGGTGAAGGTGCCGGTCCAGATTTCGCCGATGGTGGGATTGAAAAGGAAAAACAGGACCAGATTGAAGAGGTTCATCAGGGTTACAACCGTGAAGACGAAACGGATGGGTTTCCAGTAGGGCCTGGTGGAGACGATGCCGGCCGCGAAAAGAAACAGAAGCGGCAGGATGATTCGGATGTCCCATACGGCGATGAGGAAGGCGATCAGGCAGAGGAAAAAGCGGACCTTGGTGGTCCCGGTCAGCTGGTGCAAAGGCGTGTCACCCAAGGTGAAATTGATGATGAATTTATCTTCCATTGGCCCTCACCGCCTTCTCATAGGCGACAAAATGCCGGATCACCTGGCGAGGTTCCAGGCCGATCTTGGTTGCCAGGGTATAAAGCGAGGTCTGTTTCAAGCTGGCTTTGCTGATGATCCCGTCATCGCTCAAGACCTCAAAAACGCTGCTGTCAGCAATGATTTCAGCCTTGGCGAAAACGATGGCCCGGTCGGTGAATTCAATGGCCAGATGCATGTCGTGGGTGATGAAAAGGATCGTCTTGCCGTAGTCCCGGTTCAGGGTGAGGATAAATTCCATGATGGCAGTGTAGTTGTGGTAATCCTGGCCGGCAGTCGGTTCATCGAGGATGATGGCATCGGGCTCGAGCGCCAGAATGGCTGCGATCGTGATTCGTTTCTTCTGCCCGTAGCTGACTGCGTCAACGGGCCAGTGGCGCATGGTGTAAAGCCGGCACATGCGAAGGGCCTTTTCAACACGCTTGTCGATCTCATCTTCCGACATACCGCGCAGGGTCAGGGCCAAAGCCACTTCCTCCTTGATGATGCTTTTCACGATCATCTGGTTGGGGTTTTGCATGACGTAGCCGATGCGTTCGCCAATCTCGCGGATGGACAGGGTCAGGTAGCTTTTGCCGTCAATCTCGACCGTCCCTGCCTGTGGCCGGCTGATGCCGCAGATCATGCGGGCAAAGGTTGTTTTGCCTGCTCCGTTCTCGCCGATCAGAGAAACAATTTCTCCTTTGTGGATGACGCAGTTGACCCGGTCAAGGGCATTGGGGAGTTTTGAGGAATAGGTGAAGGAGGCTTCGGTCACCCGGATCAATTCTTCTTTCCCTGCTTCAATGGATGAGGGAGCTTCTTTTTGGAAGAAATGGATCAGTTTGTCCCTGTTTCCCGGCGTAATTGTCATCCCGCTGACATGGGACAGGATATCCTCCTCGTCAAGATTGCAGCCTGCGTATTTCATGGCTGTGATGTAAAGGGGCTCGCGGATTCCATGAGCCAGCAGATCGTAGCGGCGCAGCAGGTCTTCCGGCGTCGTATCCAGGATGATTCTTCCCCCGTCGATCAGGATGATGCGATCAACCGGCCGGTAGAGGACATCTTCCAGGCGGTGTTCAATGATGAGTACGGTCTTGCGTTCGCTGCGGCAGATCCGGTCGATCAGGTCAACGGCAATCATCCCCATTTGCGGGTCCAGCGAGGCCAGGGGCTCATCGAAGAGGAGGACCCGGACATCCTCGTGCATGACCCCTGCCAGGGCAACCTTTTGTTTCTGTCCACCGGACAGTTTGTAGGGGAGATGGTTCAAGAAGGATTCCATACCCACGATGGAGGCGCTTTTCTCGACCAGAGGGATCATCCGGTCCCGCGGCATATTCATGTTTTCCAGGGCAAAGGCGATATCTTCACCAACACTGAGCCCCACAAACTGTGCGTCCGAGTCCTGGAGAACCGTCCCGACAAGGGCGGAAAGCTGATTGAGATCACAGTCACGCGTTTCCATGCCGGCCACTTTCAGGGAGCCTTCGATCTTCCCGGGAATTGAAACGGGTATCAGGCCGTTGATGCAGTTTGCCAGGGTTGATTTGCCACTTCCGGAAGGGCCAAGGAGCAAAATCTTCTCGCCTTCATAAATGGTCAGATTGATATCAAACAAGGTTGGCTTGCTTTGGACTTTGTATTGAAAGGAGAAATCCTTGAACTCGATGACCGGTTTTTTTCCGCCGTCCATAACAGTCATTTTAAAGCAGACTGCCCCGCTTGCAGCAGGGCAGCCTTCACGCTTACTCTTCGTCGCTTTCTGTCTCTCGCAGATTGGTGCGGGCTCCGAAGCGGTTGGCCATGAGAGCCAGGATGGGAATGCCCAGCACAATCAGGATGGCGATATTGGCAATGGACGCCACCAGACCCTGGGTGATCGATGTTTGAAGTTCCCCGGCGTACATCACCATGGTCAGTAGCGGGGTGACGGCGGCAAAGGCGACGACAACACCGACCGCAACCGTGATGGCATAGATGATGGCATGCTTGACCTTGAAGATGCCGTCCATGATGTAAGCGCCGTAAACGGGGAGCAGGCCGACGAAAAAGCCCATGACGGCATTGCCGATGGACCAGTCAAACCACAAGCCCCAGCCTCCGATCAGATCGGCGATGACATTGCCGAGGAAGAGGGCGATGGCCGTTGGAAAGGCGCCGGTCAGGGCTCCGACAAAAATGGGAACCAGAAGAGCAGTAGACAGCTGTGTGTTGGTGAAGACCGGAATCCCGCCATAGATCATCAGTACACCGTAAAGCGCTGCTCCGATCGCAACAGTGACGATGGTCCGGGTTTTTTTCCAGTCCCCGAAAATTTTCTTTGCCAGGCTTAAATCCTTCATACGAATCCTCCTTTGTCTTCGGAAACTCTTGTTTGATTATACACGATAGCGTTTGTTCACAAAAAAAGAGTGCATTGTCAAAGAAATAGGTGAAGAGATAATAAAACCGTCATCCGCAGGAGAATCCTTCGGAGGACGGTCATTAATTGGTGCGGCCAAGAGGACTTGAACCTCCACCGGGTTTACCCCGACTAGAACCTGAATCTAGCGCGTCTGCCAATTCCGCCATGGCCGCGTCCTGGTGACCCCAAGGAGAGTCGAACTCCTGATTTCGCCGTGAGAGGGCGACGTCTTGACCACTTGACCATGGGGCCGTCCGCAACGGATTGAATTATAGCATGAGAAAAATGAAGAGGCAACAAGCCTATGGCCGGGCGTGCAGTTCTTTCACCAGGTCCTTGAAACAGCGTCCCCTTTCATCGAAATTCTGAAATTGGTCGTAACTGGTTCCAGCCGGAGAGAGGAGAACAGCATCGCCCGGGCGTGCCAGTGCTTGAGCCATCCGGACTGCTTCCCGATAGCTGTCTGCATGGGAAATATGGAGGTCGCCGAAGGGAATGCCGGCAGACGCACTCTCCTCTTTGAGGGCCTGGAGAATCAGGCCGGCGTTTTGTCCGCAAAGGATGATCCGGCGGCTTGCCTCAACCATGGACCGGCCCAGTCCCTTATAGTCACAGTTCTTGTCCTGGCCGCCTGTGATCAGGATCAGCGGATCTTTCCGGTCACGGAAAGCCTCCAGTGTCTTTTTCGTCCGATCAGGAGAACTGTCAGCGGAACTGTTAAACCAGCGTACGCCGTCGAGCTCACGGATCCACTCCATCCGGTGTTCTACGCCTTTGAACGTCCGGGCGACACTCTTTACCGCCTCGGGCGGGACATCGCCGGCAGTCGCAGCCGCCGCGGCCAGGATGTTCTCGAGATTGAAAGTTCCGGGCAGGATCACTTCCTGTTCGCTGACCAGGAGATCCGGACTGCTTCCCGGTCTTTGCAGCCAGAGTCGGCCCTCTTCACGCCAGGCTGTGATAAGCTGGCCGGCCTCTTTCCGGTTGAACCACCGGAGCTCTCCCTTGGCCTCGTTCTGAAAGGATGAGGACAGAGGGTCGTGGGCGTTGAGAACTAGGATATCCAGGATTCCCTGGGCCCGGTAGATATTTTTTTTGGCCTCTACGTATTCATCAAAATCCCTGTGGAAATCGAGATGGTTGGGAACGATATGGGTAATGACCGCGCGGTGGATCAAAGGCAGCATGTCCATGAGCTGGAAGCTGGACAGCTCGAGCACCACCCGGTCTGAAGCCTTGATCTTTTCAATTTGATCCAGAAGAGGCAAGCCGATGTTCCCGCCGGTGAAGACCCGGTGGCCGCCGGCTTCCAGGATGAGGCCGATCAGGGTCGTGGTTGTCGTCTTTCCATCGCTGCCGGTGACTGCGTAAATGGGAGCCGGGCAAAGCTCGGCAAACAAGGCAATTTCAGATGTAATGACTGCTCCCTTTTGGCGCTCGCGGATTAGCTGGCTCAGGTCAGGCTTCATTTTGGGGGTGCGGAAGATCAGATCGAAGCCTGTCAGCTTGTCAAGATAGCTTTCGCCCGTGTGCCAGGTGACCTGGACACCCTGTAATGACAAGTTGTCCTGTATGGCTTTAAGCCTTGGGTCAGCGGGATCCATCCTGTCAAATACGGTGATGTCAGAGTTGAGGGGATGGAGCCATCTTATCAGGGGACGGTTGCTGATACCGGCACCGATCACAGCGACACGCTTGCCTGAAAGAAATTGCTTGAAATTGTCAAGATTTGTTTTCATGACCGATAAGCCCCAGCTTTCTTTATAGCACGAGCAGGGCCAGCCTGTAGGCAAGCCAGGCAATCACCCAGGCAAAACCTGTCTGGTAGAAAACAATCAACATGAAACCTCCGCGTTTGAGACTGAGCTCGCGGCTCATGACGGTGACAGCCGCAGCACAGGGCGTGTAAAGGAGGATGAAAACCAGGAAGGCGATGGCAGCGGGAACAGTGAAAAGCTGGGACAGGGCGATCTGGAGGGTCGGCGCTGTTGCCGCCGTCGCGACCGAAAGAGCACTGATGACCACTTCCTTGGCAGTGAAACCTGCGATCAGGGCACTGGTGACCGCCCAGCTGTTAAAACCAAGCGGGGCAAAAATGGGGCTGATCCAGCGGGCTGCTGTCGCCAGCATACTGGTCTCGGGGGAAGCCGCGGGGAAAAGGCGGAAATCAAAGCTTTGAAAGAACCAGATAATCAGGGTGACCAGCATGATAATGGTAAATGCCCGGTAGAAAAATTCCTTGGCATGGCGCCAAACCAGCTTGCCAAGCGAGATCAGGGAGGGAAAGCGGTAAAGGGGCAGCTCCAGAATAAAGGGGGAGGGTTCGCCTTTGAAGAGGGTCCGGCGGAGCGCCAGTGCGGTGACAATGGCCAACAGCATTCCCAGGACGTAGAGCCCGAGCACCACCAGGGTAACCCGGCCAGGAAATAATGTTCGGGCAATGAGTCCGTAAACGGGAACCTTGGCCGAGCAGCTCATGAAGGGGATCAGGAGGGTGGTCAGGTAGCGATCGCGCTTGGTCGGCAGGGTCCGGGTTGCCATTACCGCCGGTACTGAACAGCCAAAACCCAGTAGCATGGGAACCATGCTTGCGCCAGACAGGCCGATGTGGCGGAGAAGGCGATCCATCATGAAGGCGACGCGCGCCATGTAGCCGCTGTCTTCCAGGGTGGATAAGAGGAAGAAAAGCAGGAGGATCATGGGCAGGAATTCCACCACGCTGCCTACTCCTGAGAAAATGCCGTCAACGATGGCGGATTGTATAATGGGATTCATTCCCACAGATGCCATGGCCCGTCCAACCGCGTCACCGGCCAGGCCGATCAGTTCAGCGAATCCCTCGCTCAAAAAACTGCCCGGAGGTCCGAAAGTAATCCAGAAAACCGCTGCCATGATGGCGAAAAATATGGGGATGCCCAGGTATTTATGGACCAGGACGCGGTCAAGCGTCCGGCTGAAAGTCGGGACTTCCTCATAGCTGGGGTATTCGCAGACCAGCACCTTTTCTTCGATTCCGGAAATGAATTCATAGCGCATATCGGCTACAGCAGCCCACCGGTCAGTACCGCTTTCGCGTTCAAGCTCGATGACAATGTGCTCGATCGCGTCCAATTCATTCTGGTTCAGGCCCAGCTTGGGGATGAATAATTCATCGCTTTCCACAAGTTTGGTGGCGGCGAAACGGGGTGTAACATGAAGTTTTTCGGCGTGATCTTCAATCAGGGCGGCGATGGAGTGAATGGCGCGATGGACAGTGCCGGTGCAAAGATCGGGGTTCTTGGGCTTGACCTTGTTCTTAGCTGTTTCGACGGAGATGCGGGAGTATTCTGAAACGCCCTTGTTCTGACTGGCAGAGATAGCGACAACAGGTATTCCCAGCTCCTGCTGGAGCTGTTCCACATCGATCTGGCGTCCCAGAGCCGGCATCTCATCAATCATGTTCAGGGCTAAGGTCATGGGGATGTCCAACTCAATCAGCTGGAGGGTCAGATAGAGCCCCCGTTCCAAGCTGGTGGCGTCGACAATATTCATGATCAGGTCCGGCTTTTCCTCGATCAAAAAATCCCGGCTGATGATTTCTTCCGGAGAGTAGGGGGAGAGGGAGTAAATGCCGGGGAGATCGACAATGGTGCATTCCGGATGGTTTCGTATCCGGCCCTCCACGCGCTCAACGGTCACGCCCGGGTAGTTGGACACTTGCTGGTCACTTCCGGTCAAGCGGTTGAAAAGAGTGGTTTTTCCTGAATTTTGATTGCCCATCAGGGCAAAGATCAATTTCTCCTGCGCCATCGCCACCTTCTTTTCCTCCGTCCCCCTTCGCTGCGGATACAGGCGGGGTCTCCCGGCCAGCATCCGGGTGCTCGATAAGCGCAGGCGCGTGTACAGGTATCGGTACAAAAGGTGAGCGGTTCGATCTCGATGTCCCTGGCTGATTCCCGCCGCAGGGACAGTCTATAACCGCGCAGGCAGAGCTGCATGGGATCTCCCAGGGGAGCCATGCGGACCAACTTGACAATGGTTCCGGGCGTCAGCCCCATGTCAAGCAGCCGGCGCCTCAATTCGCCGTTTCCGTGGATGCGGACGATACGGGCACATTGATCGATGGTTAATTCGTGAAGGAACATGGAAAAACTGCTCACTCCTTAAGATTCACTCGCCTTGAAAATTATAGGACAAGGAGGAGGAACTGGCAAACACAAAGGATGCGGCCAAGGTCTGCGACAGGCCCCTATCTTTGAATTTTTGCCACATTCAGACATAAGAGCTGTGATAAAATACAATCCATGAAACCAGAAATTAGTGTCTATGGTGCACGTGAACATAACCTGAAAAATATTGATGTCCATATCCCCCGAAACAAGCTGGTGGTGCTGACCGGCATTTCCGGCTCGGGTAAGTCGTCGCTGGCATTCGATACCATTTACGCCGAAGGGCAGCGCCGCTATGTTGAGTCGCTTTCATCTTATGCCCGCCAATTTCTGGGGCAGGTGCAGAAGCCGGATGTCGATCGGATTGACGGTTTGTCGCCAGCCATTGCCATTGACCAGAAAACAACCAGCCGCAATCCGCGTTCCACCGTCGGCACGGTGACCGAAATCTACGATTACCTGCGCCTGCTCTACGCGCGCGTTGGCACACCGCATTGCCCGGTCTGCGGCAAGGAGATTGAGCGGCAGACGGTGGATCAGATCACCGATGCCATCATGTCGAGGCCTGACGGAACGCGGCTGACCCTCCTGGCACCGGTTGTGCGCGACCGCAAGGGCGAGCATGCACGTTTGCTGGAAAGGTTGCAGTCGCAGGGCTTTGTCCGGGTTCGCATCGACGGGGAAATGATGGAACTTCATTCGGATATGGAGCTCGCCTCCAACAAAAAGCATTCGATTGAAGTGGTTGTAGACCGCCTTGTCCGGAGAGAAGGGATTGAAAACAGGTTGGCGGACTCGGTCGAAACAGCACTTGAGCTGGCAGACGACCTGGTCATTGTCCGTTTTGATGAACCGGAGGAAGCAGGAGGGGCCGGAAAGGTAAGCGAACAGATATTTTCACAGAAACTGGCCTGCACCGACTGCCAGATCAGCCTGGGCGAACTCTCACCCCGCATGTTCAGCTTCAACAATCCCTACGGGGCCTGTCCTGAATGCACGGGGCTGGGTGAACGGACGCATTTTGCAGCCGAATTCGTTATCGGGGACCCCGATCTTTCTATCAAGGGCGGAGCGATAGACGTCACCGGCTTTCACTTTACGGATGAATCAAGCTGGTCCTACTGCCACGTAGAGGCACTGGCGGAAAAATACGGCTTTTCGCTTGAAACCCCCTGGAAAGATCTGTCTGCCAGAGCGCAGGACCTCATGCTCTTCGGCAACAATGGGGAAGAGATTGTCGTCGATACCAGCCGGACCCGCTACAACAAGGGCAGGCCCTACCACACAAGCTGGGAGGGCGTTATCCCCATCCTGGAACGCCGTTACAACGAAACGTCCTCGCCTGAAATGAAAGAATATTATCATCGCTACATGCGGGTGACTCCCTGCCCGGTCTGCCAGGGGGCCAGGCTCCGGCCTGAAGTGCTGGCGGTGACGGTTGGTGGTAAAAACATTCACCAGGTCACACATTTTTCGATCTCGGGCGCCCACGAGTTTTTCAGTTCGCTGGTCTTTCCCGCCGCAAAGGATCATATCGCGCGTCCCGTTATGCGTGAACTACTGGCCCGGCTGCACTTTCTTCTGGATGTGGGGCTCGACTACCTGACCCTGGCACGCTCCTCAGGAACCCTGTCAGGCGGCGAGTCTCAGCGGATCAGGCTTGCGACCCAGATCGGAGCCGGTTTGACGGGCGTTCTCTACGTGCTGGATGAGCCCAGTATCGGTCTTCATCAGCGTGACAATATCCGGCTTCTCGAAACCTTGAAAAATCTGCGCGACCTGGGTAACACTGTCCTGGTGGTCGAACACGACGAGGAGACCATCTGGGAAGCCGATCATGTGATTGACATCGGCCCGGGAGCAGGCATCCATGGGGGGCGCATCGTCGCTGAGGGGAGGCCGGATGACATCGCCCGCAATGGTGACTCCATTACGGGCCAGTATCTGTCGGGGCGGAAACGAATTCCCGTCCCGCCTGTCAGACGCCCGGCCGATCAGGGTTTTCTGACCATTCGCGGAGCCCGTGAAAACAATCTCAAAAACTTTGATCTGGATCTTCCGCTTGGTGTCATGACCTGCGTAACAGGTGTGTCAGGTTCGGGCAAAAGCTCGCTGGTCAACAATATCCTGCTAAAAAAGCTGGAAAGCGAGCTTAACAGGTCCAGGCGTGTAATCGGCCGGGTTGACTCGGTTGAGGGAATCAGCCAGCTGGATAAGGTCATCGCCATCGACCAGACACCCATCGGCCGGACGCCGCGGTCGAATCCCGCGACCTACACGTCGACCTTCGATCTGATCCGATCGCTTTTTGCTGAAACGCCGGCAGCCAAGCAGCGGGGTTACAAACCAGGCCGCTTCAGTTTCAACGTGAAGGGCGGCCGTTGCGAGGCCTGTTCGGGAAATGGGGTCAACCGGATTGAGATGCACTTTTTGCCGGATGTCTTTGTGACTTGTGACGTCTGTCACGGCAAGCGCTACAACAGGGAGACCCTTGAAGTGCTCTACAAGGGGAAAAACATCAGCGATGTTCTGGATATGACGGTCAGCGAAGCGCTTGATTTCTTCAGCAATATTCCTGCCATTACAAGAAAGCTTCAGACACTTGAGGATGTCGGGCTGGGCTACATCAAGCTGGGGCAGTCGTCGACCGAACTGTCAGGCGGCGAGGCCCAGCGGGTCAAACTGGCTTTTGAGCTTTCAAAACGGAGTACCGGCAAAACTTTGATTATCCTCGATGAACCGACAACGGGGCTTCATGCTGCCGATGTCCACCGTCTGACAGGTATTCTGCAAAGGCTGGTTTCCGCCGGTAACACAGTCATTGTCATCGAACATAATCTGGATGTCATCAAGACTGCCGATTACATTGTTGATCTGGGACCAGAAGGGGGTGACCGCGGCGGCCAGGTCATCGCGACCGGCACCCCGGAGGAAGTTGCCGCCTGTCCCGGCTCCTTCACAGGGCTCTACCTTGAATCGATTCTGAATCGGGAACTGGCTTACAGCGGCATGAAAAACAAGCCCTGTTCTTGTGAAGAGAGTGCCTGATCCCTTATGATAGACATGGGAGTATTTTAACAGGAAACAAAAATAAATGAGTAAGTGTTCAATTTGCAATAAAAATGAAGCGGCCATTTTCACGACCCGCTATGAGGACGGCCAGGCGCGCATGGATGGAATTTGCCTGAAATGCGCATTTGAGTCTGATCTTCCCGGCCTTGATCAGCTCTTTTCCCGGGCCGGCATCACCGAAGATAACATTGATGAGATCACAGCCCGGATGAACGAGGTCCTGGCCGGCATATCCGCGAAGAATCCCGAAGATTTGCTCAAGGGTTTGCTTTCAAGTGATTTCACCAATATTTCATCCCTTGCGGGACTGCCTTTCGCAGAGGGCCTGTTTGAAAAATCGGAAGCCGATGAATCCGATGAGGCTGATGAAAGTACCGACGACAAGAAAGCCCGTGAGGAGGGGCCATCTTTGCGGCCGCACGCCTCCATCGGTGAGCTGATGCCTGCCAGCATCGGCGAACCGGATGAGCTGTCAGGCTACCGGCGAATGACGCCCGGAAGAAAAAAGGCGCGCGACAAAAAAGAACGAAAGCGCAAATTCCTGGAACAGTTCGCTATCAATTTGACAGAAGAAGCTGCCGCCGGCAGGATCGACCGGATCATCGGGCGTGAAGAGGAGTTGGCGCGGACCATCCAGATCCTGAACCGGAGAACAAAAAACAATCCCGCCCTGATCGGCGAAGCCGGCGTTGGCAAGACAGCCATTGCCGAGGGGCTGGCGGTCCGGATCGCTGAAAGCAGAGTTCCCGCCAAGCTGCTCGACCAGGAACTCTTCCTCCTTGACATGACGGCCATGGTCGCAGGGACCCAGTTCCGCGGCCAGTTCGAGAGCCGGATGAAAGGGGTGGTGGACGATGCCAGACGGTCGGGAAACATCATCCTGGTTATTGATGAACTGCATAATATTATGGGTGCGGGCGATGCGGAAGGGGCCATGAATGCTGCCAATATCCTGAAACCCGCCCTGGCGCGGGGGGAGATCCGGGTCATCGGGTCAACAACTCTTGACGAGTACCGGCGCTTCATCGAAAAGGATTCCGCCCTGGAGCGCCGTTTCCAGAAGGTCATGATCGATGAGCCGTCCGAGGAACTCACCCTCCGGATCCTTCTGGGTGTCAAAGATTATTATGAAAAACACCATCACGTGATTTTCCCCCTCCCGGTGCTGGAGGCAGCCGTCAAGCTTTCAAACCGTTACATCATGGACCGTTACCAGCCTGACAAGGCCATTGACCTGATCGACGAGGCGGGGTCCAGGCAAAACCTTGATTCGGAGTGCCTGACCGTTTTGAAACATTTGAAGGACAGGTACCAGGAAGTGATCGAACTCTGCGAGGAAAAAGAAAGTGAAGTCTCTGAACAGTCCCTGTCTGACGATGCCCTGCGCCACTATGAAATCCTCCAGGATTTGCGTTCGGAACAGCTGCGCCTTGAGACAGAGATTGCGGGGGTTGAGGAGGTATGCCAGCCTGTAGAGATCACCGAACAGGATATTGCGGGCGTGGTGGAGATGTGGACGGGTATTCCGGTCCAAAAACTCACCCGATCTGAATCGGACCGGCTGCTCAATTTGGAAGAGGAGCTTCATCGCCGCGTTATTGGCCAGGATCAGGCCATCAACGCCCTGGCGCGCGCTGTCAGGCGCACACGGGCGGGTTTCGCGCCCAAACGCAAACCTGCTTCATTCTTGTTTGTCGGCCCGACAGGCGTCGGAAAGACAGAACTGGTCAAGAGCCTGGCGGAGACCCTGTTCGACACGGAGGACAGTCTTGTCAGACTCGATATGTCCGAATTCATGGAGGCACATACTGTCAGCAAACTGATCGGATCACCACCCGGTTACATTGGCTACGATGACGGCGGGCAACTGACAGAAAAGATCAGGCGTAAACCTTACAGCGTGGTACTCTTCGACGAAATTGAAAAGGCTCACGCCGATGTCTACAACATGCTGCTGCAAATCCTGGATGACGGGCGGCTGACAGACAGCCACGGCCGGGTAGTCAATTTCGAAAATACCATTATTGTCATGACTTCGAATGCAGGAACAACACTCAAATCGCACGGGATCGGATTCGGCGCCCAAGGTCACCAGGCCATGGAGGAGCGTGTTGATACTGTTCTGAAAGAGCTTTTCCGGCCCGAATTCCTCAACCGGATTGACGAAGTGATCGTCTTCCATGAACTGTCGAAAGAGGAGATCCGGGAAATTGTCGACCTGATGCTGAAAGACCCGAAAAAGTCGCTTGAACAGCGGGGCATTGAGCTGATCGTGGAGGCAGCGGCACGCGAAGCCCTGGCAGAGGAAGGTTATGATCCCAAGTTCGGTGCAAGGCCCCTGCGCAGGATGATTCAGCGCCGCATCGAAGATACATTGGCTGATCTTTGGCTGACTCATGAGATTACCTCAGCGACTCAGGTGATCGTTGATGTGGCGCCTGAGGGGAGCAAGGCCCATGAAAAGGGCAGTGGTACCGCCGTTGATGGCAGCGGATGCTACCTTTTCCGCTGGATGGGCGGTGAGCGTATCGACTGTGGGCAAAAGAGCGCAGAGGACGAATCGGACCGTGATGAGAAGAGCACAGCTGAAGTTTGATGCCCGCAGACATTTGTCAGGCAAATACGGCGACGCCCTCGGCGTCGCTGTTGTGACATCCCTGATTGCCGGCGCCCTTTCCCTGGCCCTCACTTTGGGAAACAGGTGGTTTATGCCGGATCTTAAACTGCCTTTTGTGAATGGTTTGGATGGTTTGGGCGGCAAGGGGCCGGCTCTCGGGGACTTATTTCAATGGATGGACGACTACCTGGCCCGTATCCGCCAAGCCTGGCCCCTGATCGCCCTGGGTATCCTGATCACCCTGTCAGCCACAGCGCTCTATCGGATTTTTGTGGGCAATGTGATTTCAGTCGGGCGCGAGCGCTGGTATTTGCGGGCGGCCCATAACGATGTGGCACCGCCTTTTTCCATCATGTTCACCCTTTTCCGCCGGGGCCAGTATGGTAAAACAGTGGGGGGAATGTTCTGGGTCTCGGTATGGCTTTTTATTTGGTCGTCCATCCCGGCTGCGATTTTTATTTTGGGGCTTCTTCCCAGTCAACTGGTTTACTTACATGCTTTTCTGAACCGGACGACGCCGACTCAAGGCTTGGTTCTTCGCCTGGCAAAGCAGTACGGCCTGCCCCTCTTTTTTTTCAGCCTTCCCATGATTGCCGTCTCGCTGCTGCTTGCCATGGTCATGACAGTGGTCCTGATCAGGAAACGATACAGCTACCGGCTGGTTCCTTATCTACTGGCAGATAATCCCTCTTTGGGAGGAAGGCGCGCACTTTCACTTTCCAAGGCCATGACCCGGGGCAGCCTCTGGAGACTTTTCTTGCTTGACCTGTCTTTCATGGGATGGATCCTGCTTTGCCTGATGTGCATCTGTTTTCCCTGGGTCACCCTTCATCTTTTTGCGCCCTATTATTTCATGACCTGGGCAGAGGCCTACAAAATGCTGCGTGACCAGGCTTCCATGCGGGGCCTGGTTCGAATGGAAGAGTTGGGGTATGTGCGGGTGTCTTGAGGAGGTGGGCGGTGTCTGCGGCTGAGTCGGGGAGAACGCTGATCTTTTTGTTGCAAACCCTGGCGCTGCTGGCTGTTCTTACGGCGGCTGTGGCCCTGGCGCGCTACTGCATTGAAAAACGGGTCAGGGCTTCCATGTTACGGCATGCCGGCAGCCTGGTTGGCAAGCGGGCCCTGGTCGTTTCAGACCTTCGCGCCGGCATCGCCGGCCTGATCCGGCCGCTGGGACCTGAATTTGACGAAAAAGGAGCGGGCCCCGCAAGAACCGGGAATATGCCAGCGCGGGGTGCTTACCCCGCGATTTCCAACCAGTTGATTTCGCGCGGACGTGTCGTGCGGGTGACAGGGGGTGATGAAGACGGCTATCTCGTGCAGCCGCTTGAAAAGGAAAGATGAGTGATGTTGAATTTCAATGACAATCTGACCCAAACCTTTATCGGAGCTCACGAATACGGGCAGATGCGGGAGCAGCTTCAGGCCGCCCGCAATCTGCTTGACGGCCGCAAGGGCCCGGGCTCTGAATCTACTGGATGGCTCGACCTGCCCCTTCTGATGAAGGGGGAGAGCTTGGAGTCAATCCGGCATGCGGCATCACGCATCCGGGATCAGTTTGAGGTCCTGGTCGTCGTCGGTATCGGGGGTTCCTATCTGGGGGCCCGTGCCCTGATTGAAGCCCTCTCCCATCATTTTTCTCCTTTCCTTTCACAGGAGGCGGGGTCGTCACCCCGGATTTTCTTTGCCGGCCAGCAGATGAGCGCCGACTACATGAATGATCTGCTTGAAGTCATCAGAGGGAAACGGGTTGCCCTGAACGTTATTTCAAAGTCTGGCAGAACCACAGAGCCGGCCGTTGCTTTCCGGGTCTTACGGGATGAGCTCTTCGGGCGTTTTAGCAAGGACCAGCTGGCAAAGAGCCTTTTTATCACGACTGACGGTGAGAAGGGCGCCCTGCGTCAATACGCCAGAGAGTACGGCCTGACGGCTTTTGACATCCCGGAAGATGTTGGCGGCCGTTATTCCGTCCTGACCCCGGCGGGGCTGCTGCCTGCAGCGGTGGCGGGAATCGATATCGGAGCCCTGCTTGAAGGCGCCGGGGAAGAGCGCGCCCGAAGCCTTGCGCCGCTTGCGGAAGACCTGGTTCCAGCTGACCGTTATGCGCTTGATCGCATCCTGCTCCACCGGAAAGGTTATCTGGCAGAAATACTTGCAGCCTACGAACCCTCCATGCACTCCCTGATTGAATGGTGGAAGCAGCTTTTCGGAGAAAGTGAAGGAAAAGACCGGCGCGGCATCCTTCCCCTGGGGGCTGGTTTCACGACTGATCTCCACTCGCTGGGCCAGCTGATCCAGGAGGGTCCCCGCATCCTCTTTGAAACAGTGATCCGTTTTGAGAAGCCGGTGAAAGACGTGGTCATCCCATCTGACCCGCTTGATTTGGATGAGCTTGAATACCTGGCAGGCAAGACCATGTCATTGGTAAACCGGCGCGCTTTTGAGGGAACTGCTCTTGCTCACACGGAGGGCGGCGTACCCAACATGGAAATCGTTTTGACGGAGAAAACCCCCTTCTGCCTGGGTCGCCTGATCTATTTCTTTGAGCGCGCCTGTGCTCTTTCCGCACTGATGAGTGGCGTCAATCCATTTGATCAGCCGGGGGTTGAAACCTATAAGCGAAATATGTTCTCTTTGCTGGGCAAACCCGGCTACGGTCCCGCGCCATCCGATTCCCTGTAATGAATCGTTTTGACCAGCCTTCCTATCGCGCCATGCTGCGGTCGGTCAGGAAACCGGCCCGCTACACGGGCGGTGAACTCCATGCGGTTGATAAAAACAGGTTTTTCTTCAAAAAGGATCAAGATCTCCGGGTCCATTTTGCCCTGTGCTTCCCTGATCTCTACGAAATCGGCATGTCCAACCTGGCCATCCAAATTCTTTATGCCATCCTCAACCGCGACGATGATACCTACTGTGAGCGCTGCTTTGCCCCTGATTTTGACATGCGCGGCTACCTTCGGGAGCGGGGCTTGCCTCTGACTTCCCTTGAATCAGGAACACCTTTGTCTGATTTTGATATGGTTGGGATGTCGCTTCAGTATGAACTTTCCTATACGGCTGTTTTGGAGATGCTGGATCTGGGAGGAATCCCGCTTCTGGCTGCGAAACGGGACGAAGCGGATCCAATTGTCATCGCCGGCGGTCCAATCACCTGTAACCCCGAACCCATGGCTCCTTTCTTTGATGCGATTCTGCTGGGTGATGGAGAGGAAGCTTTGCCGGAAATCATTGAAGCCCTGAAAAGCAAAAAGCGAAATGCCCTGACACGGCGCGAATTCCTGACATCGATCGCGGGCATTGAAGGCCTTTACATCCCCTCCCTTTACGACGTGGCCTATCTGGAAGACGGCAGGGTGAAAGGCATCCATCCCATTGATCCCGCAGCACCCCCAAGGGTCAAAAAGCGCCTGGTAAGGGATCTGGACCGGGCTTCCATGCCGCTTGAGCCTGTCGTCCCGAATATGGAGGTGATCCACGATCGCATGGTCATGGAAGTTCTGAGGGGATGCGCCCGCGGCTGTCGGTTCTGTCAAGCCGGCTTCACTTACCGGCCTCTTCGGGAACGGAGCCAGGAGACCCTGGTCAGGACAGCCGGCCGGCTGATCGAAAATACCGGCTATGAGGAAATGGGGCTGCTTTCCTTGTCAACCACCGATTATTCACAGCTTGAGGATCTGGTCCTGGCGCTCCTTCCCATGACTGAACCGCGTCACATCAACCTGTCACTTCCCTCCTTGAGGCTGGATGCCTTTGATTTTAACCTTGCCAAAGAGATCGCAAAAACCCGGCGGGCAGGACTGACATTTGCGCCTGAAGCGGGAACCCAGCGCCTGCGCGATGTGATCAACAAAAATATCTCGGAGGAGGAAATGCTTGACGCGGCAGAGACGGCTTTCCTGAATGGCTGGGACCGCTTGAAACTCTATTTTATGCTGGGTCTGCCAACGGAAACCGACCAGGATGTCAATGGCATCGTGACCCTGGTTCGGAAACTGATCGCCGTATGGGACCATCTGCCCAGGGAAAGCCGGTCGAAACGGCTCAAGGTCACAGTCAGCACTTCCTTTTTCATTCCAAAGCCCTTTACGCCCTTCCAATGGGCACAGCAGATCACTCCCGACGAGATGGCTGCCAAGCAGGAACAGCTGGCTGCGGGCCTCAGGGATCGCAGAGTTTCCTTCACCTGGAATACTTTCGAAAGTGCCCGGCTGGAGGGAGTACTCTCCCGGGGTGACCGCAGGCTGGCGGCAGTCATCCGCCGCGCTTGGGAAACAGGAGCCTATCTGGACGCCTGGCACGAGCATTTTCAGGCAGATCTCTGGCAGGATGCACTGGAACTGATCCCTGGCGGGGCAGACTTTTATACCCGCGGCCGCCAGCCGCAGGAAGTCTTTCCCTGGGAACATCTGGATGTTGGTGTAAGCAGAGACTATTTACAAAGTGAGTGGAACAAGTCAAAGAAGGGAGAGGTCACGCCCTCCTGTTATGACCGCTGTTCCGCCTGTGGCTGTCAGGACTTCAAAGCAGGGCTTTGCCCGGGAGTTCTCCCATGATGAAGCGGCGGATCCTGCTTTTTTATGAACGGAGGGATGCGGCGGCCTGGCTGGCCCACCTGGACATGATGCGATTGTTCGAACGGTCATTGAGCCGGGCGGACTGGCCGCTGTCCTGGACTGTGGATGCTTTCAACCCGCGCCCCGAAATTGTTTTTGGTCTTCCTGCCGGTGTCGGGATTGAAACGCGGAAGGATCCCCTTGAGGTCAGGCTTGCCCCGGAGGGGCAGCTCTTTGAACCTGACGCGGCGCTCCTTCGCCTTAACCTGTCCTTTCCGGCCGGTGTGCGGGTGACGGGCTGGCAGGAGACTGATTCAGGAAGCCCGAGCCTCATGGCACGGGTGAGAGCCGCCCAATACAGGCTGGAGGCTGAAGGTATCGGCAGCGCCTTCAGCCGGACCTTTGCCGGAGGACCGGTTGAGGTGGTCCAAGAACGGAAAAAACGCCGGATCCCGGTCGATCTGGCAACCAGGGTTTTCTCATCCCAAGTCTTGGGAGAGAATTGTCTGTCTTTAATGGGAGGGGCGGGAAGCACAGGACACCTTCGTATCGATTTGCTGCTGGAAGCTCTGGTTCTTTACGGCGGATTGAGACGGGAAGCGGCTCAGGGGGCAAGCGTTGTCCGGCTCGCTGTTTTCCTTGACGGCCATGGAGCCGGACAGGGTATAATTACCTGAAAGGCTTTCAGCTGGTTTTGATTGGAGTTTGAGTATGCCCGCCCTGCGCCTGGCAACTGTATTTGGAACCGGAATGGTTCTTCAGCAGAAGACGGCGGCAAGACTTTTTGGTTTTGCTAAAAGTGATATGCAAGTCACTGTCGAGCTGGAGCGGTTTCCAGCTGAAAACCGGCAGGCATCCGAGAGTCAAACACAATACGGCATCATCTTTTTCGAGGAGGAAAGGGCAGACCGGGATGGTTACTTCGAATTTCGCCTGCCGCCTCTGAAAGCCTCATATGATTCCTACCGCCTGACGGTGAGATCCGGTGTGGACGCCGTGATCGTAGACGACATTCTTGCCGGCGAAGTCTGGTATGCGGCAGGTCAGGACAACATGTCACAGACTGTGCGCATGTCGGACGCAGAAGAACTGCTGCCCGATTGTGTCAATTTAGGATCCATCCGCTTTTTCCAGATGAACCTGGATGGGCTCTCGGATAAAGTTCCCGAATACAGTTACATGCCGCTTGGCGAAGCGCAGGGAGGAGAGTGGCAACGCGGCGATCAAAGCTATCTCATGGAGGAGATCTCAGCCATTGCTTTTTCATTTGCGCGGGAACTCCACTATGAATTGGACATTCCCGTCGGGGTAATCAATGCTGCCTGTCCCGGCACATATATCCATGCCTGGTTGCCGCGGGAAATCATTGAAACCGATCCCATCATCAAGAACCATGTCAGGGAAGTCCGGCTTTACCGCGACAGGGAAGGATGGAACAACGCCGAAATCGAAAGCCCCCGTGTAGAAAAAGAAAAGGCGCCCCGGCCCCTGTCTCCTTTTCCCAGGCCGCAGATTGTCGCTATCATGGATGGCAGGCGCCCTGACCTCCCCGCGACAGTCCCTGTTGTTATTCCGCGGGCGAGCATCCGTAAGTCCAGCGTTGCTCAAGACATCGTACCACTGGAACGCGTTTTTCTGCCGCGTAATCAGCCAGCTGCCATCTTCAATCACAAAGTGGCGCCTTTTGTCGGCTTGTCCATCCGGGGCATTCTTTGGATGCAGGGAGAAAACGATGTCGACAGCCCGGAGTATTACCTGCGTGCTTTTGGCCACCTCATCGATATGTTCAATGAAATGTTCGAATCGGCCGATGGGGAGCTGGATCTGATTGTCTCCCAGCTGCCTCCCTATCTCTACAGGGGGCTCAATGCATTCGGACTTGCTGTTTTTAATGAGATGCTTGCCCGCGCCTGCCGCCGGGTGCCTGCCAGGGCAGGCCTGATCACCGTTTATGATCTTTCACCGGCCTACCTGGATCAGGACTACTACTGTGCTGCCCTGACGCCTTACGCGAAACTGGAAATTGGCCGGAGGATGTCGGTTGTCGCGCGTGGCCTGACTGACGGGGGTGATTTGCCCGTAAGTGCGCCTCAGCCCATCGCCATGGAGCGGATTGGAAACAAATGGATGATTGATCTTTCGCCATCTGCGGTTAAGGGCCATGGCCTGCAGCTGCGCCAGGGAGAAAATATCCTTAAGGGGTTTGCCGTTTGCGATGCGAGCCGTGTGTTTGTAAAAGCAGAGGCGCGCATCCTCTACGGCGTCCGCGTTCTTGTCTGGCACGACCAGATCGAGGATCCGGTCTCCCTGACCTATGCCTTTTCTGCCTTCAACAGCGAAGCCAACCTCTATGGGGCGGACGGGATACCGGTCTTGCCTTTCCGTTTTGATCTGGAGCCCTCAGCTTACCTGGCCCCCATGGCTTGGGCCGACTGTGACCGGCTGACTGAATTTTCCTGGACACAAGCTCTGCTGAGAGATTCCCTGCGGTCAAAAAAGAAAACATGGCCCGGGCAAAACCAATTGTGGGAAGTCACGGGCGGCGGAGGCAAACTCGAACTGACCGGAGAGATCCACGGTTATGGGAGCGCCGACATCAGGCTTGACTACTGGAATGCGGACGAACGGCCTGTTGTTATTGAGGCGGCTGTATCGCATGCCTCCGCGTATCCCCCGCTTGATCTTTCAGTTTACACAGGCATTGAGCTGACTGTGCTCAACCCGGACCATCAAAGGAAGACCGTCCAGCTTCTCCTGGAAGATACCAACGGAGTTTTCTTCGAATCCCAGCCGGCGGTCATCGAAGATGCTTTCAGACAGCAAATTTTGGTGTGGTCTGCAGAAAGCCTGGCCGTGGACACCAGCCGCGTGACCCGCCTGGCCTTCCGCTTGATGGATCCGGGCGGGAAGGGTAGTCTGATCTTTATCCGGGTGAATTTCCCCTACAGGCCCGAAGAGGAATAGAGAAAGGCTGACGCCATGAAAAAGATCGAACAGATTCCAAAGACTTTTGAACCGGCCAGGGAAGAAGCGTCCATCTATCAGATGTGGGAAAGCGCTGGCTCATTTCGTGCAGAAGCACCCTCCGAAAAGGAATCCTTCTGCATGGTGATGCCGCCGCCCAACATCACTGGCGAACTCCATATGGGCCACGCGCTGGATAATACCCTGCCCGACATTCTAACCCGTTTTAATCGCATGCGAGGCAGGAATGCCCTCTTTCTTCCGGGCACGGATCACGCATCGATCGCGACGGAGGCCGTTGTTGTAGCCCGCATGAAGGAAGAAGGGCTTTCAAAGGAAAGCGTGGGGCGGGAAGGTTTCCTGGAGCGCGCCTGGCTTTGGAAGGATGAGTACAACAACCGGATTATTGAACAGCAAAAAAGGCTGGGTCTGTCCTGCGACTGGCAGCGCCATCGTTTCACCATGGATGAGGGACTCTCCCGGGCGGTTACCCGGGTTTTTGTCAATTTGTACAGGGAGGGCCTGATTTACCGGGGAGAACGCATCATCAACTGGTGCCCCGTCTGCGGAACCTCGATCTCGGATATCGAAGTTGAGCATGAAGAACGTTCAGGCCACTTTTTCACGGTTCACTATCCCTTCGAGGATGGGCAAGGCGGCATCGAAATCGCCACGACCCGGCCGGAGACCATCCTGGCGGATACAGCGGTTGCTGTCCACCCGCGGGACAAGCGTCACCGCGCGCTGGTGGGCCGCAAACTCCGTCTCCCCCTGACCGGCCGGATTGTTCCCATCATTGCGGATGAGTACGTGGACCCCGACTTTGGTACAGGTTTGGTTAAGATCACCCCTGCTCACGATCCAAATGACTATGAAATCGGCCTTCGCCACGGACTGCCGGTGATTGATATCCTGACCCTTGATGGCCACATGACAGATGAGTGCGGAGCTTATGCAGGCATGACGGTCATGGAGGCCCGCGAAGCGGTTGTGAAAGAGTTGGAATCCCAGGGATTGCTGATCAAGGTTGAGGACGTGCGGCATAACGTGGGAACCTGCCAGCGCTGCCATACAGTCGTTGAACCGAAAGTATCCCTCCAGTGGTTCGTTCACATGGAACCTCTGGCCAGGCCGGCCATCGAGGCGGTGCGCAGCGGCGAGACAAGATTTGTTCCGGACCATTTCAAGAAGACCTATTTCAACTGGATGGAAAACATCCGTGACTGGTGTATCTCCAGGCAGCTCTGGTGGGGTCACCGGATTCCCGCCTGGTATTGTGAAGACTGCGGTGAGACCATTGTGTCTGAGGAGGTACCCGAAAGATGCACGGCCTGCGGCGGTTCCAGTCTCAGGCAGGAGGAAGACACGCTCGATACCTGGTTTTCCTCGGCGCTCTGGGCCTTCTCAACCTTGGGCTGGCCTGAGGAAACGGACGATTTCAAGACCTTTTATCCCACGGATGTTCTTGCGACGGGCTATGACATCATTTTCTTCTGGGTGGCCCGAATGATTTTTTCCTCGCTCCATCAGACAGGAAAGGTGCCCTTTCATACGGTACTGATTCACGGCCTTGTACGCGATGAACTGGGCCGCAAGATGTCAAAATCACTGGGCAACGGGGTTAACCCGCTTGAAATGATTGATCTTTACGGGGCGGATGCGCTCCGCTTTGCCCTGATCACAGGCAATGCGCCCGGCAATGATCTTCGCTGGCGCGAGGAGAAGTTCGAGAACGGCCGCAATTTTATCAATAAAATTTGGAATGCCTTTCGTTTTATTGTCATGAATCTGGATGACAGAACCGATTTTTCTGACTTGAAGGATGAAGATCAGGCCTTGGAAGACCGCTGGATTATGAGCGAGCTTGGAGAAGTCATCAGGGAGGTGACTGATCATCTGGAGTCCATGGAGCTCGGACTGGCTCAGGAAAAGATCTATTCTTTTCTTTGGGATTATTTCTGCGACTGGTACATCGAGATGGTAAAAGAACGCCTGCAGAAGGGAGGGGCAGCCCGGCTGGCCGCTCAGGCCGTGCTCTGTCGTGTCTTTTCCGATACCATGGCCCTGCTGCATCCCTTCATGCCTTTTGTGACGGAAAGAATTTTCGGGGTTTTGCACGAGGATCAGCTCCTGATCAGTTCTCCCTGGCCCCGGGCAGCGGCCTATCCCCGGGACGGGGAGGCGGTCGAAGTCATGCGCCATATGATCAGCGCAATCCGGGGTGTGAGGAATGTCCGCGCTGAATACAAGATCAAGCCATCACACCGGTTCCCGGCAAAGCTGAGAACCGGAAACAGCAGGCTGCTTGCAGGCATGGAAGCGGCCGGGCCGACACTTCTCCGTCTGGCCGGAATTTCAAAGCTTGAAGGTGTCACCGGGGATTTTTCACCTTCGAATGGCGATGTGGCCATTGTTTTTACCGGTGGCGAATTATTTGTCTCCCTGCGTCAACTGGTCGATGTCGCTTCTGAAGCAAGCCGGCTGGAAAAAGAGGCCGCCGTCCTTCAGCAGGAAATCAAGCGCTCGGATTCCATGCTGGCCAATCGGCAATTTCTGGAAAAGGCGCCCGCCGCGGTTGTCGAACAAGAGAAGATCAAGAAAAGGGACTACGAGACACAGTTGGAGAAGCTGCTGCAGCAGCTCGATTATCTTGGCCGGACAGAATAAAGCCGTCAAGCCGGCCTCGTGCCGTGCGTTATACTGAAATCGAGATAATTCCCAGGTCCCGGCGAGCGGGACTGCAAAGGAGGCCGTCATGCCACTGGTAACTACAAAGGAAATGTTTAAGAAGGCCTACGAAGGACGTTACGCCATCGGTGCATTCAATGTCAACAACATGGAGATCATCCAGGGGATCGTCAACGCTGCAAAACGGCTTGATGCACCGCTCATTCTCCAGGTTTCAGCCGGCGCCCGCCGATATGCCAGCCAGACCTATCTGGTTAAGCTGGTGGAGGCGGCCCTGATTGACTCAGATCTTCCCATCGCCCTCCATCTTGATCACGGGGACAGCTTCGAACTATGCAAGGACTGCATTGACGGTGGTTTCACTTCGGTTATGATCGATGCTTCGCACCTGCCCTTCGAGGAGAATATTGCCTTGACCCGGCGGGTTGTTGATTATGCGCACAGCCACGACCCGGCCGTTGTGGTGGAGGCGGAACTCGGACGCCTGGAAGGGATTGAAGATGACATCAAGGTGGCTGCAGAAGAGGCATCCTACACCGATCCCGGCCAGGTTGAGGAATTTGTGACCCGGACCCGGTGCGATTCGCTGGCTATTGCCATCGGAACCAGTCATGGCGCCTACAAATTCAAGCCCGGACAGAAACCTGAACTGCGTTTTGACATTCTGGAGGAGGTCGCCCGCCGGCTGCCGGGTTTCCCCATCGTCCTGCATGGTGCCAGCAGTGTCCTCTCTCAATATGTCGATACCATCAATCAATACGGGGGATCCATGCCTGATGCTGTGGGCGTGCCGGAAAAGATGCTTCGGGAAGCGGCAACCATGGCCGTTTGCAAGATCAATATCGATACCGATCTGAGGATGGCCATGACGGCCTCTATCCGGCAGCACATGGCCTTGAATCCTTCGCATTTTGATCCCCGCCAGTACCTGGGCCCCGCGCGCCAGGCCATCGAGGACCTGGTAGCCCATAAAATTGTCAATGTGCTGGGCTGTGCCGGGCAAGCCTGAGGTTGTCGGCGGCACTCTGTTTGATAAGACGGGAGCGTGATGTTCATGCCAGAGAAGCTGCATTACCCGGGAGGTATCGCTCTTGCCGTCAACCGCTTTCTCGCTGTTCCCGAACCGGACAAAAAGGCTGAGGCGGCCGCATTGATATCGGAATTGAGCCAGCTTCTCGGCATGCTTGATCACGCCTATTATGACCTCGATTCTCCCCTGGCTGAAGACACCGACTACGACAGGCTCCTGCGCAGGCTTGAGGAACTGGAAAATAAATGGCCGGACTTGTCCCGGGATGATTCACCGGCGCAGCGCGTCGGCGGCAGAGTTTCAGAAAAATTCACGGCCGTACCTCACCGTTTTCCCATGCTCTCGCTTCTGGATGTTTTCTCTCGTGAGGAGGTTGCGGCCTTTATTGACCGGACTTCCAGCCAGGAACAGGAGGCCAGGTTTCTTGTCGAAATGAAGATCGATGGCCTCTCTGTCAGCCTGACCTATGCGGAGGGCCGGCTGGTACGCGGCGTGACACGTGGGGACGGTGTCACCTCCGGGGAAGACATCACGGAGAATATCCTGGAAATCAGAGCCATCCCAAAGATGCTGACTGAGCCGGTCGAGGAACTGGTTGTCCGGGGGGAAGTGTTCATGCCCGCCAAGTCTTTTGAGCGGCTGAATGCCGAACTTGACCGCAAAGGTGAAAAACTCTTTGCCAATCCGAGAAACGCAGCAGCAGGAACACTGCGGCAGCTTGACGCCTCCGTTGTTGCCGGGCGGGGTCTCTCTTTCTTTGCTTTTGATGTCCAGCACTCGACCAGGCAATTTGACTATGATTCCGAGTCACTTGACTGGCTTTCGCAATTGGGGTTTTTGGTCATCCCGGGAACCAGGCTGGCTGCGACCCGTGATGAAATCATGGACGCAATCGATGAGATTGAACAAGAGCGCGGGAACCTTCCATTCGGGATTGACGGTGCGGTTATCAAGCTTGATGGGATGGCCGGGCGCGAGCGTCTGGGGGCTACCAACAAATACCCGCGATGGGCCGTTGCCTATAAATACCCGCCAGAACAAAAGGAGACGAGAATTGTTGATATCACAGCCCAGGTGGGCAGGACGGGACGGATCACCCCGCTGGCCTGGCTCGAACCGGTCAGCCTGGCTGGAACTACGGTGAGGAAAGCGACGCTTCACAACCAAAGTTACATCGATCAGCTTGATGTCCGGATCGGGGACACGGTCCTGGTTCAGAAGGGCGGCGACATTATTCCCGCGGTGATCCAGGTGATCAAAGAGAAAAGACCTGCAGGGGCCAAGGCATACAAGTTGCCGGAGAATTGCCCGGCTTGCGGTTCCGAGACGGAATTTGTAGGAGACAGTGCTGACCTTTACTGTACGGGGATTGACTGCCCTGCCCAGCTGGTCCGCCACCTGACCTATTTTGCCTCCAGGGAAGCCATGGATATTTCAGGTCTAGGGGACAGGACGGTTCAGGCCCTGATGGAGAAAGGTTTCGTTAAATCGATCGCAGATCTCTACACTCTCCATCAAAGGCGTGACCAGCTTATCGCAGATGGTTCGATCGGGCGTCAAAAGGCAGTCGATAAGCTGCTCGGTGAAATCGAACAATCCAAAACCATGCCGCCGGACCGCCTTTTGACAGGCCTGGGGATACCTCTTGTTGGCAGGCAAACAGCCCGGGCGCTCCTGGAGGCCATGCCGGACATCAGAAAGATCGCAGCCGCAGAGGAGGAAGAGCTGGCTTCCATCCGTGACATCGGCCCCGTCACTGCGCGCGAAATTCACCGCTGGTTCAGGCTTCCCCAGACGGAGGGGCTCCTGGCCAAGCTCGAATCATATGGTTTATCCTTTGCGGAAGCCGCGCCTGCAGGTGAGCTGCCCCTGCACGGAAAAACTTACGTGATTACCGGCACGCTCAGTTCTATGACCCGCAGTCAGGCAAGGGAAGCGCTGGAGAAGCTGGGAGCCCATGTCAGCAGTTCTGTTTCTTCCTCTACCAGTGCGGTCATTGTGGGTGAAAACCCCGGCGGCAAGGCCGGACGCGCTGCTGAACTTGCCTTGCCCGTTATGAATGAAGAAGAATTCAACGACTGGCTGACGACCATCCGGCGGGGAGACCGGCCTTCATGATGATTCTTTATTTTTTGGCAGGACTTCTTGCGAGTGCAGCCATGATACTGGCTTTGCTGATTATTCTGGTTGTTTCGCTTCGTACCAACTGGAATCACGCCAATCGCTTCCGGATTTCTTTCATGGTACCTGTCTTGCTTGCCGCCGCCATCGCTTATTTTTGTGTGACGGAATTCGTTCCAAGAGTCTTTGACCTGGTACATCTGGCCGGGCGCCATTATGATCTTGCTGACATCGACCTGCAGCATAGCGCGCTGGGAAGAAGTTCCCTGATTTCGGATGGCGTTTCCTATTATTTTCTGCCCGGCACTTTCGACAAGAATGCGCGGGGCCGCTTCCAGGTCATGTTTACGCCCGGCACCCGTTTCATCATTCATGTCACCTACCTGGAAGATTCAGCGGAAAAGTGACGGAGCCGGCTTCCATTTTGACCTCAACAAAAAATCCCCCGCTCAATCCTTCCATAATGTTGAGGGAGGTGATGTCTGATGGTCCGGCAGGGAAGCATCGATTCCGATATGGTATCGGAGCACAGGGAATTGAAAGGCAGGCCACAGGAGGAACTGGGATTTTACCTGGTCGCTTCCAACCGGGAACTGTTGAATCATGTGGAGACTTTGATGAACCGCAAGGGTGTCTTCGGAGTCCTGGATTCGTCCGGCAGAGTCCATTACCTGATTGATGCCAGGAAGGGTTCACCTTTGGCGGCCCGAAACGTCATGGCCACAGCCGGTAGTGTCGCAGGGAAGGTTTGCCGCGATGCGCGCAGAGAAAAAAGACGGATCAGGCTTGTGGTCGACCAGGTGCTGGGTCGTTATGAATGGAACAAGCAGCTTCGCGGCTATCGCCTTCTGGGAGACATTCTGCGCCGGACTGCGACCGACATCTCACTTCTCAATCCAATCAGCAAACGTCTGTACCCGGAGATTGCCAAAGAGCAGGGTCTGCGGCCCCATCAGGTTGAACGTAACGTCCGCTACCTGTTCGATGACCTGGCAGAAAGGGAACGGTCCGCTTGCCCCGGCCCGCCCCACCGGCTCCTGAGAGAAGAGGACAGGGGCCTTCCGGTCGGACGCACCATCACCCGGTTGGCAGAAGAAGTATGGAACCGATTGGACTTTTTTGAGTTGGAGGAAATTGATGATATTGAATGAATGGGAAAAAGAAAGAGGCTGTTGCGGGAACAGCCTCTGTCACATTCAAGATTTCAAAAATCAGCTGTTTACGATTGTCTTCAGCCCCTTGCCTGCCTTGAAAGCGGGAGCCTTCGTAGCGGGGATCAGAATCTCTTCTTTTGTGCTGGGATTGCGTCCTTTGCGTGCGGCGCGATGACGAACCTCAAAAGTTCCGAAGCCGACCAGTACAACTTTTTCTCCGGCTGCAAGTTGCTCGGTGATTACGTCAAAAACAGCAGAAACAGCTTTATCGCTGTCTTTCTTGCTCAACTCTGTTTTGGCCGCCACCGCGTTGATGAGATCAGTTTTATTCATTAGGGTGCCTCCTTCCGGCTGTGTTCTTCGCCTATTATCCAGTTCAAATATCGCCTTGTCAACCCTTTTGGGCCCAATATGTGATGGATGTTCCCTTTATTTGCCTTTCTGCTGACAATTTCATGGAAATCGAGGACAGAACTTGCCTCCCGGCGCAGTAATGCGTTAACATTCAGTCAACATCAATCACTTTGACTTGGAGATAATTTGATGAAAGCTACGAAAGACATGCTGATCGTGGATCTCTTGCAACTCGATCGAAATCTGGCCGGCCTCCTGATGGGGTATGGAATGCACTGCATCGGCTGCATGCTGGCCAGCAACGAAACCATTGAACAGGCCTGCATGGCACACGGAATTGACGCCGACGGGCTGATTGAAAGCATTAACGCTTATTTGGAAGAAGCCGAAGAAAAAAGCCCTTCTGTCTGACCAGGTCCGCCAATCGGCAAAGACAGGTTACCGCGTGACATGAACAAGTTCATCCCGATTCGGCACTTGACACCCCGGAAACTCTTTCTGGTTGCGTATGATATGGCGGCCAGCGTTGTGGCACCCATCCTTTCGCTCTATCTTCTTTATGAAAATGCCATCCCCGGGCGATACATTGCGCAGTTCAAGTCGACCTGGTTCATCTTTGTCATTTTATCGGCTATTTGTTTTTCACTGAGCGGCTTTTACTCACAAATGTGGCCCTTCGCGAGGGGATCGCAGTATCTGGTGCTGGTCGCGGGAACAGTCATCCAGCTCTTTCTTTCTGTTTTGATCTTCCAGGTGATGAAGCGCAATTACTCCTTGGCTTTCTACATCATTTACTGGTTTCTTCTGACGGCGGCAGTCTTTTCGATCCGGTACTTTTATCGCTTCTACCACACGCGGCGCCAGGTCAGGCAGATCCGAAAACTGCAGAAGGGTAAACGGCCGATTCGCGTCATGATCGTGGGAGCCGGCCGGGCAGGGACTCAGATCATCGTCGAACTCAAAACGAGTCAGTCGCTTCGGGTTCCCATCTGTGCAGTTGATGACAATCCCCTGATCCACTTTTACAAAAACAACGGGGTACCTGTACTGGGAGACCGCAACGACATTGTCGAGCTTGCGGAAAGCCACAGGATCGACGAGATCATTGTTGCCATCCCTTCGGCTTCGAGTGAAACCCTGAGGGATATCCTGGCCATCTGCCATAAGACCAACTGCCGCGTCCGCCTGCTGCCTTTTTTCTCGGAGCTCAGCAGCGAGGAAGTCCATTTGTCCGACGTCCGGGATATCCGGATCGAGGATCTTCTTGGAAGGGATCCCGTTGTCTACGACATGGAGCGGGTCAGCCGTTTCATCGAAAGCAAGGTGGTCCTGATCACAGGCGGAGGCGGATCAATCGGCTCGGAACTCGCCATACAGATCGCTGCTTTTCACCCGGCCCTCCTGATTCTTTTTGATATTTGCGAAAACAGCGTCTATGACCTCCAGCAGGAGCTTTTGGCCCAATTCGGCAGAAGGCTCAACCTCAAGGTTTTGATCGGCTCGGTGCGCGATGCCAAAAGACTGGCCAGCATCTTCTCTGAATGGAGGCCTGATGTTGTTTTCCATGCCGCCGCCCATAAACACGTCCCCCTGATGGAAATAA
Source organism: Fastidiosipila sp. (assembly GCA_012511175.1). Classification (NCBI taxonomy): domain Bacteria; kingdom Bacillati; phylum Bacillota; class Clostridia; order Eubacteriales; family Oscillospiraceae; genus Fastidiosipila; species Fastidiosipila sp. The sequence goes on from JAAZGO010000027.1 coordinate 67,536, forward strand.
GCCCGGGCGAGGCCGTCAAGAACAATGTCTACGGAACCTACAACACAGCCTTGATGGCCGCGCGCTATGGCACCAGCCGTTTTGTCCTGGTCTCAACGGATAAGGCGGTCAATCCGACCAATGTCATGGGGGCCACCAAAAGACTCTGCGAAATTGTAGTCCTGACCCTGAATAAGCTTTCCCCGCGCACTTCTTTTTCGGCCGTTCGCTTCGGCAATGTGCTGGGGAGCAGCGGGAGCGTGATCCCCCTGTTTGAAAAACAGATCAAGGAACACCGCCCCGTCACTGTCACCCACCCGGATGTCGAACGCTTTTTCATGACCATCCCGGAAGCCTCCAGTCTTGTTCTTCAGGCAGGGGCTTACGCCAGGGGAGGTGAGATCTTCGTTCTCGACATGGGAGAGCCAGTCCGGATCGATGACCTGGCCAGGGATCTTATCCGCCTGTCAGGACTGGTTCCGGATGTGGATGTACCGATTGAGTACATTGGTCTCAGACCTGGTGAAAAGATGAAGGAAGAGCTCTTCCTCAGCAATGAATCGATCGTCCGCACCGATCATGAGAAGATCAACATCCTTTCGCAAATTGACGACCCCGGCCTGCTTTCGCGGGAAATCGAAGTATTGCTCCGCCTGACGTCCAATCAGGAGGAAACGGGCCTGGATGGTTTTATGGAACAGCTGTTGTCAGTTCTCGAAATTGACGCGCCTTCCATCGGTAGCCTCATGAATATCCGCCTTCCGGCCGTTCCTTACGATTCCAATTGTGAAACCGCCCTGGCTCCCGAAGAAGGGGCCGCGACCCTGTCGGCAGGAGGAAATTGACTGCCGCAAAGGAGCCCGCTTTGTCCGACAAAAAAATTCTATTGCTCTTCGACGTTCACAGCCTGATGAACCGCGCCTATTATGGCATCATCGGCAGGAGTCGGCTGACAGCACCGGATGGATTCCCGACCGGCGCGCTTTACGCCTTTTTGAACATGATCCTCAAGTACAAGGATGAGCTGAATCCCACCCATATCGTGTCTGCCATGGATATGCCGGGTGATACCTTCCGCCACAAAATATTCGATCAATACAAGGCGGGAAGGGGCCCTACCCCCGAGGATCTAAGCCTGCAAATACCTCTGGCGCGCGATCTGCTCGAGGCGCTCGGTTTTCAGCCTGTTGGCCTGGAGCTCTATGAAGCCGATGACCTGATCGGAACCCTGGCCAGAATAGGTGAAGAGAAGGGTATGCAAGTCTACATCGTGTCGGGTGACCGCGATACGCTTCAACTGGTTTCGGATCAGACTTCGGTTGTGCTTGTGACCACAAAAAAAACCGGATCCATCAGCGAGACAGTCACACCGGAATCCATGCTTGAGGAGTTCGGTGTTTCGCCGGGACAGTGGATCGATGTCAAGGCTCTGATGGGGGATTCCTCAGACAACATTCCCGGGGTCAAGGGTGTCGGTTCCAAGACCGCTTTTCAACTGATCAGAACTTACGGAACACTCGACCAGGTCTACCGGCACCTCGACGATCAGAAGGGAGCGCTGCAAAAAAACCTGAAGGAAGGCAGAGAATCGGCCTATCTTTCGAAAGAATTGGCAGCCATTAAACTGGATGTACCCCTTCCGGACTCCAGCCGTCTGATCGAATCAGAAATTGGTGCCAGGCAGGATGGGGAGACCCTGCTGTCCCTTCTGACCCGCCTGGATTTTCGCTCCTTTATCGAGCGTTTCGGGCTGGCACAAACGAGCAGGGACGAGCCGGAGCCGGAACACTGCTGCATCCACAAATCGGCGGAGGAATTGCTTCAAGCGGCTGGCCAGGACAAGGAACTGGCCTTTTTCCTGCCCTTTCAGGAGCGTCAGGGCGTGTTGGCAACCGATGGCGCTTGTGCTGACCTCGACGACCCGGACGAATTCATACGGCTTCTGGAGGAGCATGAAGGTCCTTTTGTTACCTGGGACTTGAAGGTCCAGCTTCGCCGGACTGGTCTTCCCGCGCCCGGCAGGCTGGTCCATGATGTGATGATCGGATCCTACCTGCTCAACCAGCTGGGCAGGGGCGACGACATCGAGTATGCCCTTCGGGCCATACTGGGCAAGGAATTCAGGCCTTTGCCGGAGACATTGATGGCTGTCCAAAACAGTTTTCAGGAAAAAACCAGATGCCTGGCTCTGCAATTGCCGCATGCGCACAGGAAACAGCTCCAGGCCATCCGCGGCAGAGAGCTGGAAGGCCTTTACCAGGTCGAAACGCGGCTGGCAGGGATCCTGTCCGATATGGAACTCAAAGGTGTCCTGATTGACGCGGAGGCACTTGAGCGCGCATCTGCGGAAATGGCAGAAGAACTGGCCGGGCTGGAATCCTCAATTTACGCGGATGCGGGAGGTCATTTCAATATCAACTCACCGCAACAGCTGGCTGAAATCCTCTATACCAAACTGAAGCTTCCCACGGGCCGCAAAAGTTCGACAGGGAAATACAGCACGGCTGCTGACGAACTGGAGCGGCTCAAGGGTTACCATCCGATCATCGGCAAGATCCTGGAATACCGGGAATTTTCCAAGCTGAGAGGCACCTTCCTCGAAGGCTTGAAAAAGGAAATTGCCGAAGATGGCCGTGTCCATACGTCCTATAATCAAACCGTCGTAGCGACCGGCCGTCTGTCCAGTTCCAATCCCAATCTGCAGAATATCCCTGTGCGCACGGAGCGGGGGAGCCGGATCCGCCAACTCTTTATTGCGCCGCCCGGCTATCTCCTTGTGGGAGCGGACTACAGCCAGATCGAACTGCGGCTTCTGGCTCACCTGTCAGGTGACCGGGAGCTGACCCGTGCATTCCGGGAGGGAAGGGATGTTCACCTTGTCACTGCCTCTTCTTTCTATGGCAAAGATGAGTCCGAGATTACGCCGGCAGAGCGGGCGGTTGCAAAAACGGTCAACTTCAGCATCACTTACGGCATTTCCGATTTTGGCCTTTCACGGGATCTCGACATCCCGATTCCGGAAGCCAGGCGGCTGATCGAACGCTACCATGCCAAATACCCGGGTGTTGAAGCCTGGCTGAAAGAGCAGGGGGAATTTGCGAAGAGGAATGGTTACGTTGAGACACTTTTCCATCGCAGGCGTTACGTGCCCGAACTTCAGTCGCAGAACCGGAACACCTACAACTTCGGAATGCGGGCGGCTATGAATGCACCCGTACAGGGCACGGCGGCAGACTTGATCAAGATTGCCATGGTGGATGTTCACCGGGCGCTCAAAGAGGAAAAACTGGACGCTGACATTATCCTGCAGGTTCATGATGAACTGATTCTGGAAGTGGCGGAAAAGGATGCAAAGCGCGCCGAAAAGATCCTGAAGGACAAGATGGAAGATGCCATGGAGCTTTCGGTGCCTCTTCTTGCAGGGACCAGGATCGGCCGTAACTGGGGGGATTTGAAATAGCATGTTTGTAATCGGTATTACGGGAGGCATTGGATCAGGGAAGAGCACCGTCGCTTCCATTGTGCGTGCTGCCGGGATTCCGGTCATCGATGCTGACGTGATCGCCCATGAACTTACGGAGGTTGCCGGTGAAACGACCGGGAGGATTGCGGCCGCCCTCGGCAGCGATTTGCTGGATGCCGGGGGAGCGCTCAACCGGAAACGTGTGGCTGCACTTGCTTTTTCAAACAAACCTTTCCTGGACAAGCTGAGTGCCATCATCCACCAGGATGTGATCCGAGCCATGGATGAAAGACTGGAAGAAGCCCGTCAGAAAGGAATCAAGGCCATCGCCCTCGATGTGCCCATTCCGGTCGAGCGGGGTTTTCTCGATGTCTGTGATCAGGTCTGGGCGGTCACAGCGGATGAGGAGACCCGCCTCAAGAGGCTTGAACGTCGGGGTATGGATGCAGTCGAAGCGGGCAGGCGAATGAAGGTTCAGATGACCCGCCAGGAGTACCGTGAGCTGGCAACGCACGAAATCGATAATAACGGCAGCCTGGCCGCGCTCGAGGAATCGGTGCTCCTCCTGCTTGGGAAAGAACTGGGTCAGAGGGGCATTCCGGTTCCGGGCCTTTCCGCCCGGCAGGGCTAAAGGTTGAAACGGAAGGTGATGTAATCACCATCACGAACCCTGTATGATTTGCCCTCGGAGCGTACCCATCCTTTTTCACGGGCTGCCGCAAGGGATCCTGCCTCTTTCAACTCATGGAAAGGGACAACTTCAGCACGGATGAAGCCCCGCTCAAAGTCTGAATGGACTGTGCCTGCCGCCTTGGGTGCAAGAGAACCTTCTTTGACGGTCCACGCCCGCACTTCTTTTTCATTGCTGGTGAAAAAGGAGATGAGGTCGAGTGTCCGGTAGGCTTGGTGGATGATCCGGTCCAGGCTGCTTTCCGGCAGCCCCAGCTCCTCCCTGAACAGGATTTGATCTTCCCCGGGCAGTTCTGCCAGATCGGCTTCGACATCGGCTGCAACCTGCAGGATGGGGATCTCCTGGTCACCCAGAAAATTGTCCAAAAGCGCAAGCTTTGCGCTGCAGTCTTGCAAATCCTTGACGTTTGCGACGATCATGAGGGGTTTGCGCGTCAGAAGGCTGAACTGGTCCAGCAAACCCTTTTCATTTTCGTCAGCGTCAAAGACTCTGGCAGATTTCTCATCGTCCAGGTGAGCCAAGAGCCGGCTGATCAAGTCCAGCTCGGACAAGAGGAGGGGTGCGTGGCTCTTCGCAGCCTTGGCGACTTTTGCCTGCCGCTTTTCGAGGTGTGCAAGGTCAGCCAGGATCAATTCAAGCTCAACAGTCCGGAAATCATTGGCAGGGTCAATTGTCGGGTTGGCGTGCGCAATGGATTCATCTTCGAAACAGCGGACGACGTGCAGGATGGCATCAACTTCCCGGATGTGGGAAAGAAATTGGTTCCCCAGACCCTCCCCCATGCTGGCCCCTCTGACGAGACCTGCGATATCAACGAATTCAACCGTTGCCGGAACAATTTTCGCGGTTCCCATCATCTCCGCCAGATCATTCAGGCGCTGGTCAGGAACGGGGACAAGGCCCAGGTTGGGATGGATGGTTGCAAAAGGGTAATTGGCAACCAGGGCACCGGCGCCCGTGAGCGCATTGAACAAGGTGCTTTTGCCAACGTTTGGAAGTCCTACAATCCCGATTTTCATGGCAGCCTCTTCCTGACGCCTGGATAACCGCCCAATTCATCATAACATCAATCAAATGCTTCTTTGCTGACAATTCGTCCGGGATTGCATGCTGGTGCTGTCAATTGGCCTTCCTCAGAAAGTGATTTGACTCAAGAATGACCTTATGACGTCTGCCAACTACCATCAGGTTGCATCCTGTGCCCTGACCGGCCTGGATGGAGTTCCCCTGGAGATAGAAGTCTCCATCCTGGCCGGCATCCCTCAATTTGAGATATCTGGAAGGGGAGACCCTGCCATCCGTGAATCCCGCGAGCGTGTGCGTGCTGCCATCAGCAACAGCGGTTTTCGCTTTCCCAAGGGGCGGGTTATAGCAAGCTATGCGCCCGCCGCCCTGCCCAAACAGGGAAGTGCCTTTGATCTGCCTCTGGCGCTGGCCATTCTGGCGGCTTCATCTCAGGCGGCAAGGCCTGAGGGATCCCTCAAGTCAGCCTATCTGGGGGAACTTTCGCTTGATGGCCGGATCAAGCCCGTCAACGGTATCCTGAGCCGTCTGCTGGCCCTGCGTGAAGTGGGAGTGCGATATGTCGTGGGGCCCAGGGAAGGTGAGGAGGAGGCAAGCTTGGTGGATTCCATTGAATACGAAGGTGCCTGTGACTTGAGAGAAGCGGTACATCGTTTTTCAGGGATCAGGAGTGGAAGGATCCGGCCCAGGCATCCGGGCAAGGGACCGCCGTCCGCTTCCGAGACCGGATGGTTCCGCCAAATCGCCGGCCAGGAAGAAGGCCTTCGTGCCTGCGTCATTGCCTCGGCCGGCTGGCATCCTCTCCTGATGATGGGCGCGCCCGGCTGCGGCAAGACCTTGCTTGCTTCCTTAATCCCAAAATTTTTACCTCCTTTGGACGATGATGAGATGCTTGAAGTAATGCGCTTGATAAGCGCGACGCAGCCGGCAGGTGGGGAAGCCGGGCTTTGCCCGCAGCGCCCTTTTCGCCATACCCATCACAGCATTACAGTCCCGGCCATGGTTGGGGGCGGTGCCCACCCGGTTCCCGGTGAAAGTACGCTGGCGCACCGCGGGGTTCTTTTTCTCGATGAAGTGACGGAGATGAACGCCCGGGTCCTGGATGCCTTGCGCGAACCGGTCGAATCCCAGGAAGTACGTTTAGCGCGATCAGGCTGGAAGGTGACATTTCCCGCTGATTTTTTGCTGGTAGCTGCTTGCAATCCCTGCCGCTGCGGTTTACTGATCGAACCGGAAAGCCTTTGCCGCTGTCAGGACAGTGACATCCGGCGCCATCTTTCAAGGATCAGCGGACCATTCTTTGACCGCTTCCATTTGACTGCCATGCTGACCAGAGTGGGGGCGTCCAGGCTGGCAGGAGAAGACAGGCAGGAAGGGGAAGAATCAGCCATGTGCCGGATCAGGGATCAGGTTTCGCAAGCCTGGGCCCTGCAAAAAAACCGGGCATCAAGGGCCGGGCATGGCCTTTTCCTCAACAGCAGGGTCAGACCGGAGCTTCCTTTTGACTATTTCCAGGTCGGAGATGAAGCCAAAGGATTCGCAGCCAGCCTGGCTGATGCTTCCCTGATGACGGCCAGGTCTTTTTATTCCATGATCCGTGTCGCGCGGACCATTGCTGATCTTGACCAGCGCGAAACAGTTTCCAGGGAGGATGTCGCCGAGGCGTTTCATTACAAGGCAGCCATGCCCTGGCCTGTACCGGAGCTTCGGCCATGACGGATTTGCCGCTGGCCATCGCCTTCGTTACCATTTGCACCCGTCTGGGAATCAACAACAGCGAGCGGGGAAAAATACTTGAGGAAGCAGGAGGGCTTGGCCGTCTTCTTGATTATTTGGAGTCGCGTGAAAATCCTCCTGCATCCCTAATCGGGGGAATCAGGGAGGAAGCCGGGCGGCAAAGGCAAATTGCCTGTCCGGTTTCCTGGAGACCGCTGACACTTGTGGACAAAGATTACCCCGAAAGGCTGAGACATATCAGCCGGCCACCGGCGGTTCTTTTTGTAAGCGGAAGGAATTGGATGGCCCTCAATGGTCCGTCGGTCATCGCCGTGATCGGCTCGCGCAGGCCTTCGGCCTACGGGATCGAAGTCACAAAAAAACTGACGGGCTCCATTGCGGCCAGAGGGGTACCGGTTGTTTCAGGCGGTGCCAGGGGGATTGACGCCCTGGCCCATCGGACGGCTTTGCAGGAAGGGTGTCCGACCTTTGCAGTTTTGGGCAACGGACTGGGCGTGACCTATCCGCCCGAACACCGCAGCTTGTTCGCCAAGATTGAGAAAAGCGGAGCCCTGATTACTGAATTTCCCCCCGGAACCACTCCCAGGCGCAATTATTTCCCGGCCCGGAACAGAATACTGGCAGGCCTGTGCGACGCCGTACTGGTGACGGAAGCATCGGGCTCGAGCGGGACTCTGATCACAGCGGGTTTTGCCGGTGATTATGGACGTGATGTGCTGGCCGTACCCGGTTCCATCCTCTCAGGCACCAGCAGGAGCTGTCACAATCTCATCAAAGACGGGGCGATTTTGGTTCAGGACATGGAAGATATTCCTCATATGCCTGCAGGGTTGCATCAGGAGATCAGTCTCCCGAAGAAGAGGCAATCGCCTCCCCCTTTGCGTCATCAGCCAACCAAAGAAGATCAGTTTATCCTTGAGGCACTGGAAAACTCGCCCAGGACAGTCACCGGGCTGACAGAAGTGACTGGTCTCAGCCGGGGCAGAGTTCTTGAACGCCTGGCTGTCCTGACCGGCAAGGGTATGGTCAGGATGAACCTGGGACTCTACGTGCTTTCCCAAATCGAGTCAAGCTGAGGATTTTTGACAGATGCCCGCTTCTCCTATATATAATGATAGGAATTCAGGATTAGGGGAAAGACTTGGTTATGGAAAAAACACTGGTCGTGGTGGAGTCACCCGCCAAGGCAAAAACCATTGCCCGCTATCTGGGCAAAGATTATGACGTCCGGGCTTCGGTCGGCCATATTCGGGATCTGCCGGCTTCGACGATCGGTGTGGATGTCGATCATGGTTTCAAGCCTCTTTACCTGACACTGCCGGGCAAAGAGAAGGTGGTCCGTGAATTGAAGGATGCCTCGCTCAAGGCGGACCGGATTCTGCTTGCCACCGACCCGGACCGCGAAGGGGAGGCCATCGCCTGGCATCTGGCGCACCTGCTGGATGTTGATAGCCAAAGCCCAAATCGCATCGTCTTCAACGAAATCACGGGCAAGGCTGTCGGCCGGGCTGTCAAAGAACCGCGCCCCATCAATGAGAACCTGGTCAATGCCCAGCAATCACGCCGCATCCTCGACCGCCTGGTCGGCTATGAGCTGAGCCCCTTCCTGTGGCAGAAGATCAGGAAGGGACTTTCGGCCGGACGGGTACAGTCTGTTGCCACCAGGCTGATCGTTCTGCGTGAACGGGAAATTGAAGCCTTTATTCCGGAGGAGTACTGGAAAATCAGGGCTTTTTTGTCAAAAGCAGAGCAGGAAGCTCCTTTCGCAGCCCTTTATCATGGGCGCAAAAAGGGCGGCCGCATATCGCGGGTGACCATCCGTTCAAAAGAGGAGCTTGACAAGCTTCTGGAGGCTTTGAAGGGGTATGATTTTGTCGTCGATGAGGTCAAAAAGAGCAAACGCAAGCGCAGACCCTATGCGCCTTTCACCACCAGCACCCTGCAGCAAAGCGCATCGCGGGCCCTGGGCTTTACTTCCAAACGCACCATGATGGCAGCTCAGAATCTCTATGAAGGCGTTGTCCTCGGCAGCCTGGGGCAAACCGCCCTTGTGACTTACATCCGAACCGACTCGGTTCGTGTTTCCCAGGAGGCCGCCAGCGCTGCACGAGAGCTGATCAAAGGAAGCTATGGGGATTCCTATCTTCCGGCCAGAGCCCCCTTTTATAAGAACAAAAACAAGAGCCAGGATGCGCACGAAGCCATCCGGCCCTCTCATTTTGACCTGCCCCCGATACGCGTGAAGCCCTACTTGTCAAATGACCAGTTCCGTATCTACCAGATGATCTGGAACCGCTTCCTGGCTTCACAAATGGAGGCAGCGGTTTACGATAAAGTGTCGGCTGATATCCTGGCGGGCGATCAGCTCTTCAGGGCCCAGGGGGAAAGCCTGATTTTCCCAGGCTGGCTGGCGGTTTACGGTGTATCGGGCGAAGAAGAGGCGGAAAAGCCGAACTCAGCAAAAAATGACGATGAGCCGGATCTTGTCGATCTTCCTGAACTTGCTGCCGGCGATTCGCTTTACCTGCACCGAATCGTTCCCGAACAGAAGTTCACCCAACCGCCCCCCCGCTACACGGAGGCCTCCCTGATTAAAGAGCTTGAAGAACTGGGAATTGGCCGGCCCTCGACCTATGCACCGACCATCTCAACGCTTTTTGACCGGCTCTACGTTGAACGGGAAGGCAAATCACTGAAGCCGACAGATCTGGGATTGACGGTAACAGAAATGCTTGAAGCGCATTTTCGCAACATCGTTGATACCGACTTTACGGCTCACCTGGAAGACGAGCTTGACCGTGTCGAATCGGGCGAGCGCAACTGGGTTGAGCTGCTGGAAGATTTTTATGCCCCCTTCCACGGCGATGTGCTGAAAGCCATGGAGACGGCAGAAAAAGTCGTCTTTGAAGACGTACCGGTCGGCAGGACATGTCCGGAGTGCGGGGAAGGGGAGCTGGTTATCCGCGAGGGGAGATACGGCAAATTCATCGCCTGCTCGCGCTATCCGGATTGCAAGTATACCGAGACCATCTCTGAGCCGACTGCTTCGCACTGCCCCCGGTGCGGTTCTCCTGTCCGGTCCCGAAAGATCCGTCGCGGCAACCTGCTCTATTTCTGCGATAAAACCAAGGATCCCGATTGTGATTTCGCCAGCTTCGATCTCCCACTTGATGGGAAATCCTGCGAAGTATGCGGCAGTTATATGGTTAAAAGGCGATTCCGCGGCAAGACTTATGAAACCTGCTCAAACAAGGAATGCCCGACACGGAAAAAAACAAGCAAAAAGAAAAAATAATAATGGATCATGTGGCCAGACACGTAACGATCGCGGGCGCCGGCCTCGCCGGTTCCGAGGCGGCATTGACAGCCGCCCGTTTCGGTTTGCAGGTTAAGCTTCTGGATATGAAACCCGGTCAGCTGACTCCTGCACACTCACAGCCCTATTTCGCCGAACTTGTTTGCAGCAATTCACTCAAGTCGGACCGTCCGGAAACGGCACAGGGTTTGCTGAAAAGAGAACTGCGGGCATTGGGGTCCGGCCTGATCAGGATAGCGGATCATACAGCGGTGCCGGCAGGCGGATCCCTGGCGGTCGACCGCAGCCGTTTTGCCCTGGCGGTGACGGAGGCACTCAAAGGCCATCCCTTGATCACGATAGTCGAAAAGAAAATCGAATCCCTGACTGATCTTCTCAGTGAGGGGGGACCTGTCATTGTCGCCACAGGCCCTCTGACTTCCGGGCCTTTATTTCAATCAATTGAGCAATTCGCCGGGAGCGGGGGTCTTCATTTCTTCGATGCGGTTGCCCCCATTGCCGATGGAGAATCCATCGACCGAAGCCGGACCTTTTTGGCCTCCCGCTACGGCAAGGGGGGTGACGATTATTTGAACTGCCCCTTAACAAAAGAAGAATACAGCGTTTTCCGGCAGGCGCTGCTGAGTGCGGAAAAAGCGGCCGTTCACGATTTTGATCCAAGCTACTTCAAAGACTGTGTTCCGATCGAAGTCCTGGCCGGACGGGGAGAGGATACCATGCGTTACGGACCGCTGCGGCCTGTTGGCCTCATTGACCCTGTCACAGGCCGGCCCCCCTATGCCTGCCTCCAGCTGCGCAGGGAGGACAAATCGGGCAGCATGTGGTCCCTTGTCGGATGCCAGACCCGCCTGACCTTTCCCGAACAGCGGCGTGTCTTTGGATTGATACCGGCCTTGGTCGGGGCTGACTACTTTCGGTACGGTGTCATGCACCGTAATTCTTTCCTCAGGGCCCCGGACGTCCTGACCCGGGGTTTTCAAAGCCGTGTAAGAGAAGATCTCTATTTTGCCGGTCAGCTGACCGGCCTGGAAGGATACGTCGAAGCCATAAGCTCGGGTTTTATCGCTGCCCTGCAGGCGGCTGCCATGATCCATGGAAAAGACAGCCTTGAGCGGGAATCACTTATTCCGCCCAGGGAAACTATGGCCGGCGCCCTGGCCGCCTGGGTGACAGAAGCAGACCCCGGGTCCTTCCAGCCCATGAATGCCAATTTCGGTCTGCTGCCCCTGACGGGAATGCGGGTTAAGAAGAGGGACCGGCCCTTCGTACGGATCTGCCGATCCGACGCAGGCATAGAGAAACTGAAAGGGTTGATGCGGAAAATCCTGATGGAAGGGGCAGGTCCGGATGGCTGATGAGATGACCGGCATTGACAAGCTGACCGCTTCCTATCTTTATGCCCTCCCGAGACAGCTGATTGCGCACCGGCCAACCGACCGGCGCGACCAGTCCAGGCTGTTGGTCATGCGTGGTGATCATCCGCTCGAACATCGTTTGTTCTCTGACTTGCCTTGCTACCTGAAGGCAGGGGATTGCCTTGTGATTAACGATACCCGGGTGATCCCGGCAAGGCTTCGGGGTAGACGCGCCCGGTCCGGAGGTGCCGTCGAGCTCTTTCTTCTGTCGCCGCTCGGCGCAAACTCCTGGCGGAGCCTGGTCAAGCCGGGAAGAAAGGCCAGGCCTGGCGACCGGATTGTTTTTGAGGGGGGAAAATTGGAGGCGCTTGTTGAAGCGGTGGAAGCGGACGGCAGCCGTATCATATCCTTTGAATTTCAAGGCAGCTTCATGACCCTGCTGGAAGAATTGGGCGAAATGCCACTGCCCCCTTATATCCAAGCCAAGCTTGATGATCCGGAACGCTACCAGACTGTTTATGCGAGAGCGCCCGGCTCCGCTGCGGCGCCGACCGCTGGCCTGCATTTTACTGAGGAAATGCTGGCAGGCATTGAAAACATGGGTATATCAATCGTCCGTCTGACCCTGCACGTAGGCCTTGGCACCTTTCGGCCCGTTAAGGAGAAGGTGATCACAGATCATACGATGCACAGTGAAGCCTTTTGTCTCAGTGAGGAAGCTGCTGGCCGGATCAGGCAGGTCAAGGCAGGAGGAGGCCGCGTGATTGCGGTCGGGACCACAAGCTGCAGGGTGCTGGAAAGTGTCGTGCGACAGACCCATGGTTCCAAACTTCAAGCCTGCTCTGGACAAACGGATCTCTTTATCTATCCTGGTTTTCAATTCAAAGTTGTCGATGCCCTGGTCACCAATTTTCATCTGCCAGGATCCACCCTTCTGATGCTGGTGTCCGCTATGATGGGAAGGGAAAAAATTCTGGAAGCCTACCAAACGGCGGTTGAGATGCAGTACCGTTTTTTCAGTTTCGGCGATGCCATGCTTCTGATGCCTCATGGCAGCTTATGAACTGAGCGGCGCAGAAAGGATACCTATTTTGCAGGCAGTGACTTATCAGCTCAAGCATCAATGCGGCCAAAGCGGGGCGCGCTACGGGCTTGTTACAACACCGCATGGTTCTTTTGAAACCCCGGCCTTTATGCCCGTGGGTACCCGGGCCACCGTAAAAACCATGACGCCGGAAGAGCTGAAGTCCATCGGCGCCGAAATTATTTTGGGCAACACCTACCATCTGTGGATGCGGCCGGGCGGGGAAGTCGTGCACGAGCTGGGCGGCCTCCACCGTTTCATGAACTGGGACCGCTCCATTTTGACTGACAGCGGGGGCTTTCAGATCTTTTCGCTGGCCAAGCCCAGGGACATTGAAGAAGAGGGCGTCCATTTCCGGTCCCACATCGACGGATCAAGGCATTTTCTGACACCTGAAAAGGCCATGGCTATTCAGGAGGCACTTGGTTCGGACATCATGATGCAGCTGGATGAATGTACCCCATGGCCGGCAGATGAATCCTATGTCCGCCGGTCGCTTGAACGGACGACCAGATGGCTTGACCGGGCGGTCAACGCCTGGCATTATCCCGAAAAACAGGCGCTTTTCGGGATCGTCCAGGGTGGAACTTTCGCGCATCTCCGGGTTCAAAGCGCAAGGGAAATTACCTCTTACGACCTGCCCGGATATGGCATTGGCGGGCTTTCGGTCGGAGAGCCGGCAGGAACCATGTATGAAATGCTGGAGGCGCTTCTGCCGCACATGCCTGCTGACCGACCGCGCTATCTGATGGGTGTCGGTTCACCCGATTACCTCGTCGAAGGGTCGGTCCGGGGGATTGATATGTTTGACTGTGTTTTTCCGACCCGGGTAGGCAGGAACGGGACAGCACTGACCTGGGAAGGCCGTGTTGTAATCCGGAACGCGGCCCATCTGCGCTCCGACCAGCCACTCGATGCCGGCTGCGGCTGTTATGTATGCCGGAATTATTCACGTGCCTACCTGCACCATCTGATTCGAAGCGGGGAGATTTTGGGCCTCCGCCTTTTATCATGGCACAACCTTGCCTTTCTGTTTGATCTGATGCGTCAAATACGCGAGGCCATTAAAAACGACCGTCTCCTGTCCTTCCGCAGTGAATTCTTTTCGCGATACGCCGGCTGAAGGCACAACAGGAGATTGTTTTTATGTTAAACTCATGCTGTCCGGTTTTTGGGACCGGATTTCACGAAAGACAGAACCTAAGGAGGATCGTTATGACCTTATTTCCATTACTGCTGATGGCTGCCGGTACGACATCCGGAGAACAGCAGCCGGGAGGAGCCCTCAGCCTCTTGTACACCATGCTGCCCTTCATACTGATTGTCGGTGTGATGTACTTTTTCACTATCCGTCCACAGAAAAAGCGCGAGAAGAAACTGAAAGAAACCATCGCTTCCATGCGGCCCGGCGACAAGGTCATGTCCATTGGCGGCATCGTCGGCCAGGTTGCCAATATTTCAGATGATGAGGTATCAATCTACACAAGTGCTGAAAGAACCCTCCTGACCTTCAAAAAATCCGCAATCAGCACTGTCTTCCCAAGAGACTCGGAAGTCCAGGGATAAGGCAGCCGGAATCGCCGGCCATCCGGCCGGTCCAGGAGCGGCGCGCGGCTTTCGGGTTGCGGGCCGTTTTCGCGTTGCAGGATGTCGTATAATATGTAAGGGAGTTTTTGCGGACTTAGTCTCTCGTGAAATGGAAATACAGGAGTTAACCCTCGATGGGGCTCATCTCTCGGCAGAGTATTGACGCAGTGATTGAAGCCAACGACATTGTTGATGTTGTGTCTTCTTACGTCTCTCTTGTGAAGAAAAGCGCTCTCAACCTCTTTGGCCTTTGCCCCTTCCATGAGGAGAAGACACCTTCTTTCAGTGTTTCACCGGGAAAACAGATCTTCTACTGTTTCGGATGTCAGAAAGGCGGCAATGTGATCAAGTTCATTCAGGAGATTGAACACCTCTCCTATCCCGAAGCCATCCGCTTCCTGGCCGACAGGGCAGGCATCACTCTCGAGGAGTCGGAGGACAGTCTATGGAAAGAGCGATTTGAAAGACAGAACCTTGCCTTCCAGGCGCTGGGTGAAGCGGCCCGTTTTTTCTATTCCAGCCTGGAAAGCGCAGCCGGGGCCGAAGCTCGCAATTACTTGGCTGAGCGCGGCATCGGCCGGCCCCTGTATCGAAAATACGGCCTGGGTTATGCGCCTTCGGGCAGAACGGATCTCTACCGGGCCTTATCCGCCAAAAATATTTCGGACCAGGCCATGCTTGACGGCGGCCTGATCAGGCGATCGGACAAGACGGGCTATTATGATTTCTTCTACCGGCGTATCATCTTTCCAATCATGGATGCGTCAGGACGTGTGCTCGCTTTCGGGGGCCGGGCCATTACAGATGACGGACCCAAGTATATCAACTCGCCCGAGAGCCTGGTCTATCATAAAGGCAAACATTTGTTTGGATTATTGCAGGCCACTCAATCAGCAGGCAGGTTCTGGTTCCTGGTTGAGGGCTACCTGGATGTTCTTGCCTTGGCAAAAGCAGGTCTTGCGAATACAGTCGCGCCGCTTGGGACTGCCCTGACGGCCTTCCAGGCCAGGGCGATCAGGCGCTGCGTCAATACGGTTCATATTCTGATGGACAATGACCGGGCAGGGAGGGAGGCCAGTTTGCGTTCGGGAGAAATGCTCCGCAAGGAAGGCTTGTCAGTCCGCTACATTTTGCTGGATGGCGCCAAAGATCCGGACGATTACCTTAGACTTTACGGCCGCGAACGGCTGACGGTGGAGCTGGAGCATACATATGACCGCACAGGTTACCGGCTTGCCGTACTGAAACAGGATTACAAGACGGAAAAGAACATGACCGAAAATGAATACCGTGATCAGGCACTCGATCTGCTGGCGGAAGAACCCGACGGTACCCGAAGAGAAATCTTCGGGGGGCAGCTCGCCAAGGAAATGCAGCTAAGCTACCGGGCGGTAGGGGAGGAGATCGAAAGAAGGCGCGGAATGCGGCGGAAACTTGATCCAAAACAGGATATCCCGTACGGTCAATTGAGCCGGTCGCCTGGAAAAATGAAAAGAGCCCGGCCTTCTTTCTATAATGAGGACGAAGTGACGCTTCTGATGATGCTGGCCATCAACAACCAGGCCGCCGGGGTGAGAATTCATCTGAGCGAGAGAAGCATCGCCTCCTATTCCGTCAGCGGGCAGGTCCGCGCCTTCCTGTCTTCCGATTATGCGCGCGCCCCGATTGGCCCTATGGACTTTACGGCGGGTCCCATGCGGGCAATTGCTGAACAGGCGATTGAAGAGGCACGGGAGGCGCGATTGACCTTGGCGGGTTTGCATACTATAGTTGATCGTATTCTGGCAGATAATGATGATGAAGATGAGAATCAGAGCCGCACCCTTTCACCCGATCCGGACCGGATTCATGCCATGATCCAGAAGCAATACCAGGAAATTGCCGTCAGTCAGCTCACGCCGGAAAAGGAAGAAAGTATCTTTGGGCAGAAACTTTCAGAACGGCGCCTTTCAGTCTGGAGACGCAGGGCCTCGCTGCTGACCCGCAAGGCGCGGAGGCTGGAACTGGAAGGAGCCGAAGAAGATGCGGGTAATTGTTATGCAAAAGCTGCCGGACTGACGACCGCAGCGGATACCTTTCGAATGATTTTGCAAGGAGAAAACCAATCGTGAACCCCAATCAAGAAACTGTCACTCCAATAACCTGGCGTCAGGCGGCGGCTCAAACGGCCGTGCGGCTGATGGCAGGGGGAAATGAAGAAAATGATAAGAAGGCAGAGGCCTCCTCTCACCCTGGACCGGAGTGGCTGAGCCCCCTTAATTTTCCCAAGTCCGGGGAGTATGAGCTCCAGCTTCAATCTGAAGATGAAGTTGAAGCCAGGCAGCCTGAAATGCTGGAGATGGCGGATGAATCCGCTGACCAGCGGGAGGCATATGAACAGGCTGTTTCCTCCCTCATGAAGGACGAGGAAGATGAAATCGAGGAAGCGTTCGATCCGGACGCCGAAAACGATGACGAGGACGATCTTTTAGCCGAGGAAGACGGGGAAGAAGAGGAAGAGACAGACCAGGAGTCGCTTCTCGAACGAATTGATGATGACGAGATGGTTCTGAAAATGATCTACCCCCTGATCAACAAGGGCAAAGACAATGACGATGAGCTCAGGCAACAGGAGGTGCTCGATTACCTGGAGCAGATCAAGTGGGATGAAGAGCGGCTGGACGATGTGATCGTCATGCTGGAGCGAGCCGGTATTGAAGTCATCGACGAAGACGACATCGAAAAGGAAATGAGGGAGCGGGACCGTAACAAAAAAGCTGAAGCTTTTAATGATGCCATGATTGTTGATGATCCGGTCCGGATGTACCTGAAGGAAATCGGCAAGGTGGAGCTTCTAACGGCTGATGAGGAAAAAGAACTGGCCGCACGCATGGAGGCCGGGGACTGGGAGGCGAAACAACATCTGATCGAAGCCAATCTCCGCCTGGTGGTCAGTATCGCCAAGCGATACACCGGCCGGGGCATGCATTTCCTTGATCTGATCCAGGAAGGCAATCTCGGCCTGATCAAGGCTGTGGACAAATTTGATTACACAAAGGGATTCAAATTCAGTACCTATGCGACCTGGTGGATCCGCCAGGCCATCACCCGGGCTATTGCCGATCAGGCGAGAACCATCCGGATCCCGGTACATATGGTGGAAACCATCAATAAGCTGATCCGTATCCAGCGCCAGCTGGTTCAGGAACTGGGAAGAGAGCCCGAGGTCGAGGAGATTGCGGCGGAGATGGATCTTACGCCGGAGAAGATCAGGGAGATTATGAAAATCTCCCAGGAACCGGTTTCGCTCGAAAAACCGATCGGCGAAGAGGAGGACAGCCACCTGGGCGACTTTATTCCTGATGAAGATGCGCCCTCGCCTGCCGATCAGGCGGCTTCCACCCTGCTGAAGGAAGAATTGACCAAGGTCCTTTCCGGTCTGACGCCACGGGAGGAAAAGGTGCTCCGCCTTCGTTTCGGCCTGGATGACGGCCGGACAAGAACTCTGGAGGAAGTGGGGTTGGAGTTTGACGTGACCCGTGAACGCATCCGGCAGATTGAAGCCAAGGCACTCCGGAAAATGCGCGGCCCCAATATGAGTGCCAGACTGCGCGAATATCTGGAGTGATCCTGGACAGAACCTGCCGGCTGGGCCTCTTGGCCGATCTGGTGCGCCAGGTGCCTTGCCGCCGGCTGGTCGACATCGGCTGTGATCACGCAGCAGTCCCTCTTGCACTTCTCAAAGAAGGCTGCTGTGAGTCTGTGCTGGTTACCGATGTCCGCGAGGTGCCGCTCAGAGCCGCAGAAAAAAAGGCCGGGGAAGAGGGCCTGAGAGCAGGTTTTCAAGCAAAACTGGCCAAAGGGCTTGAAGGACTTGAGCTGAACAGGGAGGATATCCTGCTGATCAGCGGTCTGGGGGGCGATACCATTGCCGCCATCCTGGAAGATCATCCGGACAAGCTGCATCTTCCCAAACGGATTATCATTCAACCGCAAACCAGGGAGGAAACCGTTCGTTCAGCTTTTTTCAGGACAGGTCTGGCCATCACAGATGAGCAGTGTGTTGAAGACAGGGGCAGAATCTATCTGGTGATCCTTTCCGACCGGGAGACTCCCGGACATTCGCGAATGAGTGAGCTGGAAATTTATTTTGGTCCGGTGATCCTTTCGCGCCTGGCAAAATTGGTAAATGACCCGCTTCTGAACCGATACCTGAAAAAGAGAATCGACAGGCTCAAAAAACAGGCACCCTACAACAGCCAGTCAGCTGAATTGTTAGAGACATTTGAACAGATCTTCCACCTTTCGTATAATAGATGGGATCAAGGCTGAGTCAGCCGGGTGACCGCGGTGTCATTTTGAAAGAAAGGCGCTGAGGAAAGTCCGGGCTCCCAGGGCAGGATGCCGGTTAACGGCCGGTGAAGGCGACTTCAAGGAAAGTGCAACAGAAAGAGACAGCCGGATGCGTCCGGCTACGGTGGAAAGGTGAGGTAAGAGCTCACCGGTGCCGCGGCGACGCGGCAGCCATGCAAACCCCATCCGGAGCAACGCCGTGGAGGAACAACTGTCGCCCGCAGGTTCCGTGGAGGCGGCTTGAGCCTTTCGGCAACGAAAGGCCGAGATAAATGGTCATCCAAGACAGAACCCGGCTTACAGGCTGGCTCAGCTGATCGACCACGGGGAGATATTTATGAAGGATCTGCCGCCAGGCACCTTTACCCTTGAGCGAGAAAAAAGACCTTTCTGGAATAACAAGGGGCTTGCCTTGATGGCCTTTGTCATTCCGTTTGCCGTGCTGGGACTTGCCTATGGTGCGCTTCAAGTCTTCCCGTTTGGCGGACGCCATATGCTGACAGTTGATCTCTTCCATCAGTATGCGCCTTTTCTTGCGCTTTTACGCAACAAGATCCTGTCAGGCAGTTCCATTTTCTATACCATGGTTCCAGGGCTCGGAACCAATTTCTATGTTCTCTTCGCCTACTACCTGGCCAGCCCTTTCAACCTGCTTCTTGTCTTTTTTCCCCCGGCCTACCTGACCGAGGCCATTTTCGTCATGACCCTGGTCAAAATCGGCTGCGCAGGACTGACCTTTTTCTACTATCTCCGCGTCAGTTTCCGCCGCAGAGGCGCCCTCGCAGTTGCTTTTTCCTCCTTCTACGCCCTTTCAGGATTTGTCCTCGCTTATTCCTGGAATATCATGTGGCTGGATACGCTGATTTTTCTGCCTCTTGTTCTCCTCGCCCTGATACGGCAGATCAGGGACAGCAAGTGGTTACTCTACCCTCTGTCGCTGGCCTTGTTGCTTGTGACCAACTATTATCTCGCCTTTTTCGCCTGCCTCTTCATCGCCCTCTACTATCCGGTGCTTCTTTTTCGCTATACACGCGACAGAAAGCCTCTGGCGAGACTTTATTCTTTCGGCAAGACGGCGGGATTGACCCTTATCGGTGTCACCCTGCCGGCAATTCTTCTCTATCCTGTCTACCGGTCGCTGGCCCTCACGTCTGCTTCAGGCGATGCCTTTCCCGGGTCAGTTGAACTCCTGGGCCGGCCGCTTGCCTACCTGGGCCAGCTCTTTCCCTTCCTGGAGCCAACCGTTCGTTCGGGATCGCCCAATCTCTATTGCGGTTTGCCCGTCCTGATTCTGCTGCCGGTCTTTTTTCTTTCCAGCCGGATCCGTTTGCGCGAGAAAATCCTCAATGGTTTCCTTCTGCTCTTCCTCTTTCTGTCCTTCGATATCAATGTCCTTAATTTCCTCTGGCACGGCATGCATTACCCCAATCAACTCCCTTTCCGCTTCTCTTTCGTGGTCATCCTGCTGCTCCTGACCCTGGCCTATGACGGACTGAGATCCATGCGGGAGTTCCGCCCGGCAGAGATCGGGCTGCTGGGCCTCTGCCTGGCCCTGGCCATTCCCACCGTTGCCGCGATCGAACCTGATATTAAGCTCTCGCCCTGGACTCAGTGGGGGGCGATTGGACTCATGCTCTTTTATACCCTGATCTTTTCCACCCTCAGGTCACGTAAATACAAGGGGCGGCTCCAGGTCAACCTCCTGATTGCCATCATGTTCCTTGAACTTGTATTGTCGACTTTTTCCGGCCTCTATCACATGGACAAGAACGAATATTACGGCAACCGCGACACTTACTCAGCCGGTGATACGGTCTACTCCATCCGCCAGGCAATCAAGCAGACAGGCAAGCTTGGGGGAGGTGAGCTGGATGACCGGATGGAAATCCGTCCTCACAAGACCTCCAATGATCCTGCCCTTTACGGTTACCGGGGGCTTTCCCTTTTCGCTTCGACATCGCCGGCGGATCCCGTTTCTTTCTTCAGGAACTTTGGCTTCCACAACAACGGAGTCAACAGCTACCAGTACCGGGGAGCGACACTTTTCAGCGAGGCTCTCTTTGGCATACGCTACCTGATCGTGAGGGACAAAAATGAAGGCCTTGACCAAGCAGCGCGGCAGCTTGTTTTGGGCAATGAGCTCATTTCTGTCTACGAGAATCCCTATTCGTTTCCGATTGCCTTTACAGCTGACAGCCGCATCCTTGACTATTCGGGCATCCGCGGCAATCCCTTTTTCAACCAGAACCGTTTCGCAGAAGCTCTTTTCGGCAGGGCTTCCACGCTCTTTCAAGATCTGAAACCCGATGAATCCCAAGGAGATCTGCTGTCCTACTCGGGGGATTCTTCATTCAGGTTCAGCAAGCCTGCGAAAGATCACTCAGCAGACCTTGAGATCCTTTGGACTGCCCTGCAGACAGGACCCCATTTCCTGCACCTCGACCTGCACGGCCATGACACTGAAAAAATTGAAATCCTGATCGATGGAAACCGCATCAAGGCTGATGAGAAACAGAAGGGGATCATCGATCTTGGCACCGTGCATGGGGGCAAGAATGTCAATTTGTCCCTGCAGCTTTCCGCGTCAGCCCCGGAGTCGGGAACCCTTGAAGCCAGGATATCCTTTTTGGACACTGAGGTTCTGCGTGACCTGTCTCTTGAAGCAAACCGCCGTGGCATTGAAGACTTCACCATGAAAGAGGATCATTTTTTCGGTGAGATTACTGCGGAGGAAGAAAGTGTTTTGCTGGTTACTGTGCCCTGGGATCCCGGATGGAAAGCCTATGTGGACGGGGAAACGGTTGACATTCTCACAGTTGACCGCGCTTTGATGGCCATTCATCTTTCTGCAGGCCGCCACCGTGTCTTTTTCGCCTTTCTGCCTGTCGGTTTCCATGAAGGTTTCTATTTGACACTTGTGTCATCAGGCCTCCTTTTACTGGTGGCGGGCATCAGCCTGACAGCAGGATATTTTGGGAAAAACGGCGCCGGCAAGAAGCGCAGCGATAAAAGCGACAAGGAAGAGGACAGGGAAAGTGTGACGGTGAATACGTCTGGCCCGGACCCCCCATGATATGCTCAGGGCAGACGGATGGAGACGGCTCGGTGAAAGGGAGTGGTCTCATGAAAGATCTCAAGTTTTACTACTGCCAGGACGGTGACAACCTGGCCTACATGCTGAATGAAGGCAGTGGAAAGATGGTCTGTTGCGGGGAACCCATGTCACTGCTTCATGCCGGAACAACCGATACCATGCCTGACAAGCACATCCCGCGGGTGACCAGGGAAGCGGGAATGGTTCATGTGATCGTCGGAGAGGAAGAGCACCCCATGACGCCGCAGCGTCACATCTCCTGGATTGCTGCGGCCCAGGGTGACAAGGTACAGTTCCTGCATTTGCATCCGGGTGATGAACCCAAGGCGTCATTTCATGTCGAGGAAGGTCCTGTGCAGGTTTACGGGTTCTGCAATCTGCACGGTTTATGGATGACGGAAGCCTGACCGGTTCGGTTAACAGAAAAGAAGGCGGGCGCCCTAGCGCCCGCTTTCTTTTGACGTGGCACGTACAAGTTCTTCCTTTTCCTTAAAGGTCAGCTCCCTGTAACTGCCTTCAGGAAGCGAACCGAGCGTGATATGCATGATCCGGGTCCGGATCAGGTCCGTGACACGGTAGCCCAGCACCTCACACATGCGCCGGATCTGGCGGTTGAGACCCTGGCGCAGGACGATATGGAACTCGTATTCTCCTGTCATCCAGGCGGAGCAGGGGAGGGTGGTCCGGCCCAGGATCGGGACTCCTGTTTTTATGGTCTGCAGGAAATCCTGGCTGACTTTCCGGTCAACCGTCACCACGTACTCTTTTTCATGCCCAAAACGGCTGTGCATGATCCGGTGGGCCAGCCCGCCATCGTCGGTGAGCAGGATCAGGCCGCGTGAATCCCTGTCCAGCCTGCCGACCGTGAAAATGCGGCGGGGATAACCAATGAAGTCAATGATGTTGTCGCGCCTGGCGGGGTCACTTGTAGAAGTGATCCCTTTCGGTTTGTGAAAGGCAAGAACTACCCCCGGCTGAGGAGAAGGAGGTTCAAGCGGACGGCCGTCAACGGTGACCCTGTCACCGGTTTCAATCATCATGCCGGTGGAAGCGGGCATGCCGTTGACCAGAACCCGGCCCTCCCGGATCAGCCTGTCCGCCTGACGGCGGCTGCAAAGACCGGAAGATGCGATAAAGCGGTTAATCCTCATGGCCTGAAAAATCGGCTGTTTCGTCAGCATAGGGAATCAGGAGCTTGAAGTCGGATCCCTGACCCTTTACGCTTTGAACCAGGAGGTCATAGCCCAGCTGGCGGGAAATTTCCCTGGCAATGGACAATCCAAGTCCGGTTCCCGGCTTCTGGTGTGC
The DNA here is from genome assembly GCA_012511175.1 of Fastidiosipila sp. NCBI lineage: Bacteria > Bacillati > Bacillota > Clostridia > Eubacteriales > Oscillospiraceae > Fastidiosipila > Fastidiosipila sp. The sequence goes on from JAAZGO010000027.1 coordinate 90,505, forward strand.
CTTGTCCTCTTTGAAAAAGCGGTCAAAAACGTGATCAATATCCTGCTCATCAATTCCGCTGCCGGTATCTTCGACGGAAATCGAGGCGCCGTTGTAGTCCCTGGCAATCTTGATGGTGATGGTTCCGCCCGGCTGTGTGAATTTGATGGCATTATCAATCAATATAACCAGGATTTGTTCAATCCGGTCTGAATTACCCCAAACGGGGGGCGGATCATCGTCAAGACCGACCGTTTCCAGTTTCAGACCCTGATCCGCGATGACGCCTTCAAAGTTATTGGCGACATCTTTGGCGACGGAAGCCAGACTGACGGGACCTTGTTCAACCGGGGTCGTGTCTGCCTGGATACGGGACAATTCCAGCATGTCGTTGATCAGGCGGGACAGGCGCAGCGTCTCGCGCAAAAGGATCTCGTGATAACGTTTCTGGTCTTCGGGAGAGGTCACCATGCCCTCCGTCAAGGGTTCCAGCAGACCTCTCATGGCAGTAAGGGGTGTACGCAGCTCGTGAGAAACATTCGCCACGTATTCCCGCCGCGTCTGCTCCAAGCGCTCTGCCTGGGTGATGTCACGGAAAAGGCCGACGGCGCCGTTGACGACTTGCAGTCCGCTCACCAGGGGCGTAATGACGATCTGGATTTGCCGGTGATCCTTGGCGATGACACAGGTCACGGTTTTGTTCGCATCCATGGCCTCATTGAAAAAGTGATCGATCCGGCTTTCCCGAAGCAGAATTTCGGGGTCGGTCCGGCCGGCATGATGCTTGTCAAGTCCGAAGACTGAATATAGCCGGTCGTTATACTGCATAATACTGCCGTTGCGGTTGACGGCGACAATGCCCTCGCCAATTCCGTCAATGATCTGCTTAAGGCGGACGGCATGGTCGCGCAGCTGCTGGAAAGATTCCGACAGATCTTCGGCCATGATGTTGATGGTACGGGCGAGCTCTCCGATTTCACCTTCCTGGCTTTCATCGGCCCGTCTTGAGAAATCACCGCGGCTCAAGGCCAGGGTTACGCTCCGGATCGACTCGATGGGCTGTACAATGCGAAAAGCGGCAATGATGACAGGAATCACCATGATGACCAGGACAATGAGTGAGGATGTGAGGAGGGCGAAGTTCAGGCTCTGGATACCTGCGCCCACCTCTTTCATGGGTTGCACGAAGATGGTGGTTCCCTTTCGTTGCGCACCGTCCTGTCCGATGGGAACAGAAAGGACGAGAAAACGGTCGCCCGCCAGAGGCAGATTAATGTGACTCAGCTTATGCGGATCCTCTGCCTTGGACAACAGCTTGTGCTCTTTGAGGGCAACAGATTCGAGGTCCTCTGCAAGCCCGGTCAGCGGTTCTGGCAAGGGCGTATGGTAGCGCACACCCTGGTCATCCACGATGTAGATCCAGTTGCCGAAGAGTTCGTAGGAGTGTTCGATCAGATCGATGCAAAAGGTCAACCCGTTTTCACTGAACACATTCTCGGAAATCAGATTGGCACGGGGCAGCAGCTCTCTTGCCTTGATGCGGTTAAAAACCGGATTGGCAACGAAACTGTAAAAGATGGCAGTCAGAACCGTCCACAGCATGAGAGCAGCAATCAATAACAAAAAAATGCGTCGGACCAGGAAACGGTTTTTCATTTCAAATCAGGAGGTCGCCTCAAATTTGTAGCCGACCCCGTAGACGGTGATTAAGCCGTACTTTGGATTATCGCTGTCGATCTTCTGCCTGATTCTCTTGATGTGCGTGTCAACCGTCCGGGTGTCGCCGAAATAGTCGTAACCCCAGACCTTGGACAAAATCTGCTCGCGGTCCATGACCTGGCCTGCGTGAGAGGCAAGCAGGTAAAGAATTTCCACTTCCTTGGGCGTGAAGGCGACCACCTGGTCATTGACCTTGACCTGGTAGTTGTCCAGGTTGATCTCCAGGCCATCGAAGCGGAGAATGGAAGGCTTCTGGCCGGATTCCGTATCCTGAATCCGGCGAAAGAGCGCCTTGATCCGGGCGATGACTTCACGCGGACTGAAGGGCTTGACGATGTAATCGTCGGCGCCCAGCTCCAATCCCAGGACCCGGTCGATCTCCTCTCCCTTGGCCGTCAGCATGATAATGGGCACATTGCTGGTTTTACGAATGGTACGGCAGACATCAGTGCCGGACATCTTGGGCATCATGAGATCCAGGATGATGAGGTCGGGTTTTTCATGCAGGGCTTTCTCGAGTGCCTCTTCCCCGTCATACGCAGAGGAGTGCGGGAAGTGCTCTGCGTCAAGGTAGAGCCCGAGCGATTCATGGACGACGGGATCGTCGTCGCAGATCAGAATATGAGGTGTGGTGGACATGGATAACCTCCTGGCGCCAAATGAATGGATCACAACGACCTCATTATATAACATGCGGCCCGGGCATTTTTCAGACCCCTTGACCCGCCTGCAGGTCTGCGTGCTATTCTCATGGTATGCCTGCCCCCTACAAGACGCCGCCCATCATTTATGAGGACAATCACCTCCTGCTTGCCGCCAAGCCGCCCGGCATCCCCTCCCAATCGGGCCGGACGGCGGTACCCGATATGCTTGAGCTTCTGAAACGGGATCTGGAGATCCGCTACAGGAAACCGGGCAAGGCTTATCTGGGCCTGGTTCACCGTCTGGATCAGCCTGTCAGCGGTTTGATGGTTTTCGCCAAGACCTCCAAGGCTGCCTCCCGCCTCTCCCGGGCTTTCCGTACGCGCCAAGTGCAAAAACTCTACCTGGCCATCGTCAGAGGACAGCCTGAAGGCGATCAGGGAAGCATGCGGGATATCCTGTCCCGAAAAGAGATTGGCGGCCGCGTAAGACGGCAGATCAGTGATCAGGAAGGCTGCGAAGCGGTCTTGAATTGGCGGGTGCTGTCACGGGATCAGGGCAGGGGGGAGGCCTTGCTCCTGATCGAACTGATCACGGGCAGACGGCATCAGATCCGCGCCCAGATGGCCACACACGGCCTTCCCTTGCTGGGAGACCGGCGTTACGGCCTGATGGATGAAAGGGACCGGATTGTGCCTACCATCGCTCTGCATGCCTGTGGCCTCAGTTTTCCTCACCCGGTGAGCGGGGAGACCATGACCTTCCGCCTGGCGCCTGACATCAATCCATCCTTTTCAGAGGAGGATGCACTTGCATTTGAGGCTGGCTGCCTTTAATCACTTTTCCCTTCAGGCCATTTCCCATAGTAGGCGCTCACCAAAGGGCGGTAGCCGCAGGCTTTCAGCATGCTGTAGGGTACTTTGGCAAGCGAGGCCTTATTGTGCCTGCCTGTCACCAGATAGCGCTGGTATTGCTGCATAAAGGCATCGATCCGCCGGAGCGAGGCATCAGTTGTCAGCAGTGGGAAGAACCAGCTCGACCAGCAAAGATCGCGCCCTTCCCTGCTGTAGAATTTCCTGTTGAATTTGCGGTTGAAGGCCTTGAGCGCACGCTCGGGCTCAGCTCCCTTGCGCAGCATCCAGCGTCGGAGTGAGCGGGCGGCCCGCCGGATGCGGCCCATCAATTTTTTAACGGTTGCCGGTGCAATATCGATTGCGCCATTTTCATATTGAAAACCGAGAAAAGACCAGGCGGCACCCGGTGGGACCATCTCTTCCTTCTTTTCATTGGTCTCAAGTCGGTAACGGTCCAGGAAGCCGTTCAAAACGGCCTGATGACGGAGCAGGTTTTCGTAGGTGTCAAAAAAGATGATATCGTCGGAATAGCGGGCATAGCGGACCTGCTCACCTGCGAAATGGAAATCCACTTCTTTCAGATACAGGTTGGCCAGAAAAGGAGAGGTGGGGGTCCCTGCCATGACGCCCCGGGCTTCCCTGATTACCTGCCCCTTCCAGAGCGCCCGGTTATCACCGATTAAGGAAAGAAGCAGTTGTAACAGAGGCGGGTCATCCATGATCTCCGCCCGGAGGATATCTGACAGGAGAATGGTATCAATGCTGTTGAAGTAATTTCGGATATCCGTCTTATAGCACCAGAGTGATGAAATGTCCGGATCCCGCGCCAGTCCGGTAAAGGCCTGGCGTACCCCGATCTCCCTTCTGAAGGCATAACAATTGGGTGCCAGCAGGTTGTCATACCGATAAAGCAGGTAGGCCAGCAGTTTGAGGATCATATTTTCATGGAAGGAGAAGGTATAAACGACTCGTTTTTTGTCCGTACCCATTTTGCTCAATTCGCGACGTTCGGGAATGCCAAAAATATAGGAACCGTTGATGATCTGCCGGGCCATGGGCAGGTAGGCACGGTCCTGGATGAAGTCCGTCAGGGCTTTTGCCTCTTCCCGGCCAAGCAGGCCACGGGCACATTTGTAATCGAGAAATTCGATCCAAATCTCATCCTGAGCCAATTTTTCCAGCATAATGACCCCACAGATAAACACAGCCCCGTCTGGACGGGGCTGCGTACAGTGGGAAAGCCTTTGAAGGCCACGTTGTGGCCACGGAACCACACTGGCACACCGCCGTCTGCACAGCTCTTCTCGTGTGCCGCTTCGTTCCCTTGCAGACGTCCGAAAACATCCCACTGGTTTACTTGGATTATGGCGGAGCCGAAAGATGCTGTCAAGATTGAAACGATCAGAGCAGCCACAATACCCTCCGGAATATTGACGACGTCATTCCGGGGGAATACTATGAAATTGGCGCAGGCGCATCCACCGCCGCGTTCCGCACGAAGGAAGATCGCGCGGCAGTGTGGCAGCTTTCCACGGGATCACGAAAAGTATCTTTCGACATCTGAAAGGAGATTGCACGATGATTACGGCAATTGCGCTGTGGGTGGTCGCATTTTTGTTTTTACAGATCGCTTTGAAAAATATCCTTATGCGCGCCATCAAGACGCGGCGCTGCACGGCAAAAGTCCGGGCCACCGTCACGGACGTAAAAAAACATATGCGCACCCAAGGCCGGGGCAAAGGACACGGCGGCATAACCACGGCGGAGTATATCCCCACTGTCGCCTACACCATGGACGGCCGTGAATACAGCAAGCGGTTCACACCTGCCTATCGCGCTGATGTCTACAAAGCAGGTCAGGTGGTGGAGATCATGGTTAACCCCAATAGGCCATCGGAGATCAACAAAAAGGGAGCGAGCAACAAGACTGATGTCGTGATGCTGTGCATCGGCGTGGCCATCGGCATCGCGGGCGTGGTGGTGATGATGTTCCAATGAAACGGCAAGGGAAAAGAAACGTTTTTGATTGGTGCCGGTGGCCGGACTCGAACCGGCACGGAGTTGCCCCCATCGCATTTTGAGTGCGACACGTCTGCCTATTCCATCACACCGGCTTTTCAGTTATTTGACAGATCGCCCCTGTTGAGGGGCGATCCGTCAGACAGTGGTGGGGGAGAGTGGATTTGAACCACCGAAGTCGTTGACAACAGATTTACAGTCTGCCCCCTTTGGCCGCTCGGGAACTCCCCCAATTTACTGTCATTTTGGTGGGCCATCAGGGACTTGAACCCCGGACCGACCGGTTATGAGCCGGTTGCTCTAACCAACTGAGCTAATGGCCCTTCTTGCCCTGAACGGCGCTCCGTGATTATAGTTAATCGCTGTCTCGCTTGTCAAGGGCACGCGTCGCCTAGCAAATAATGCCGCCGAAAGGATTAACGTGGCCTCGCAAATAAATCCCGTTAAAATCCTCCTTAGAGAAGGAGGTAGAAAGCATGGATTTAACGATGGCAACCAAACGGCAAATTA